>JAGOBN010000350.1 GCA_017999235.1 Anaerolineales bacterium
CGGACGGCCGGCGGCATCACAGATGATCTCATGCAGGGCAAAGCCCTCGCGCATGGTCTCAAACAACGCGCGGTAACGGGCCTCGCTTTGGCGCAGGGCCGCCTCGGCCTGCCGGCGTTCGGTGATATCCCGCCCCACCCAGACCACGTGCTCGGTATCCAGCGGCGAGACCGACACCGCGAACCACGCCTCCTCGGCGCCGGCCGTCAGGGAATACTCGGCGCGCAGCGTGGTCTGCCGCGCCAGCGCCTGCTGGATCAAGCTCGGCAGGTCTGCGCCGGTCTCCGGCGCACAGAACTCCCCTATCTTCTGGCCCACCGCCACGGCGCCCCAGATCCGGCCCGGCTCCGTCACGGGCTGGCTGGCCAAACGGCCGGCGGCATCCAGGATGAAGATCGTGTCCGGCATCGCACTGAACAACGCCCGCAGCTGCGAGTCCGAGGCCTGCAAGGCCCGCGTGCGCTCGGCCACGCGCTCTTCCAGCTCGCGCGCGTGGGCGCGCAGCGCCGCCTCTTGCGCCGTCACCGTGGTCATCATCGTCTGAAAGGCGTGCGCCAGCGCCCCCAGTTCATCCGTGCGGTCCGTGGGCAGGCTGAGCCGCCGCTCGCCGCGCTCAAAGCCCTGCGCCGCCGCCTGCAGCGCCCGCACCGGCCGGGTCAGCGACCGAGCCAGCCACGCGGCGCTGAGCCCCGCCAGCGCCAGCACGCCGGCCGCCACGAGCAGCAAACTGCCGCCCAATTGGGCCGCCGGAGCAAGCGCTTCGGCTTGATCCAGTTTGACGATCAAGCACAGGTTCCGATTGGGCAGCCAGCGGTGGACGATGAAGGCCGGCACGTCTCGATAATCCAGAGCCGCCAACAGGCCGTTGGCGCCGCCCAGACACCGCAGCACCGCCTCCGTCTTAATCAACCGCGGGGGCAGGATCGCGGCCTGTAACATACGCGGCGGCGTCACATAAAAATAGTCCGAGTTGACCAGGAAAGTGTCATCGGTCTGGTGGAGGCCGGTCCGGCGCTGGACAATCGCCAGGAAGGTGTCCAGATCCGGCTCGCCCCCCAGCCAGCCCAACACCCGGCCATCCCCAGCGTAGATGGGCGCCAGAGCCGTCATCAGCCAGTTCTGACGCCGCTCCGAATAGTACGGGCCTTCCAGCACGGGAACCGCCGTCAGCGGCTGGCCCTCATACTCCAAGCCGATTTCGGACGGCTTGGTGGAAATGATGATCCGCCGCGAATCGGCCGCCAACACAAACAGGGTTTTGAATTGCACCGCGGTGAGCAAAGCGGTGGATAAATTCAAAGCGGCGGGCGCGGCGGCGGCGCCGGCCCGCTCCGGCTCCAGCAGCGCCCGGGTCTCCGGCAAGGCCGCCAGGGCCACCAGATCGTCCTGGCGGACGCCGGCCCAGAAATCCAGCGCCGCTTCCTTCTCGATAGCGGCCGCCAGCAGTTCGGCCTGCGCGGCGCGCTGCAGCATGGCCTCGCTTTGGGTGAACATGAAGACGCCCACCGCCGCCACCAGGCCCACGGCGAACAACATAAACAACAGCGTCAGCCGGGACGTTAACGAAAGCTGGACCACGGGCCTAAAGCGGCGTCCGTCTGATCGGATCATAGCCATGCCATTGCGAAGCCAGCCGTGAATGCCAGCGCGCACACCAACGGACAAGCCAAAGTGGATACAAACCGGGCAAGTCTATTTTACGGAAACTGTCGGCTGACAATGGCGCTTAAATCAGAGTAAGCTCGTGATCTTTGACACTTCTAGGCGCGTTATAATGCAATCTGAAACCATTGGGTTTGTCCAATTGAAAGGTCGCCATGCCTCCTCATCGCGCATCCCGCCGGTCTGTTGCCGCCGCCTCCCCAACCGCCGACCTGCCGCATCGCATACCCAAATTGGCGATGTTGGACCGAACCGACTGCCTGCGGATCCATCAGGCATCGCTGGAGGTCCTGCGCCGCACCGGGGTGCGCGTCTACAGCCCGACAGCGCTGGCGTTGCTGCGCGCGGCCGGCGCCGCCATCGACGGCGAGCTGGCGCGCCTCCCGCCATCCTTGGTGGAGCAGGCGCTGGCGACGGCGCCGGGCGCCTTCACCCTGCACCGGCGCGGCACGGCGGAGCCGGCCGTGGTGTTGGACGGCCAGGGCGTGTACTTCGGCACCGGCTCGGACACCCTGCGTTACCTTGATCCGCGCAGCGGCCGGCGCCGGGATTTCCAGACCGCGGATGTGGCCGATTGCGTGCGCGTCTGCGACGCCCTGCCCGAGATCAACTTTGTCATGTCGGTGGGCATCCCGCGCGACGTGCCCACCCAGACCTATTACCGCTACCAGTTCGCGGCGATGCTGCGCAGCACCGTCAAGCCGATTGTGTTTGTGTGCAACGACCTGGCGGATATTGAGGCCATCCACGCCATGGCCGCGGCCGCGGCCGGCGGCCCGGAGGCCCTGCGCCGGCACCCGCACATCCTGCTCTACTCCGAGCCCACCACCCCGCTCCAGCACATGGTGGAAGCCACCGACAAGCTCCTGTTTTGCGCCGAGCATGGCCTCCCGGTGACGCACTCGCCGGCGCCGATGATGGGCGGCACCGCGCCGATGACGGTGGCCGGCGCGGCGGTGCTGGGCAACGCCGAGATGCTCAGCGGCCTAGTGATGCACCAGCTCAAGGCGCCGGGCGCGCCCTTCCTCTACGGCCACGGCGTGCATCACCTGGACATGAAGGAGATGATCAGCGTCTACGGCGCGCCGGAGTTCCAGCTGGCGCGCGTCTTCGCGGCCGAGATGGCGCGCTTCTACGGCCTGCCGGTCTGGGGCTACGCCGGCCACTCGGACAGCAAGCTGGTGGACGGCCAGGCCGCCGCCGACGCGCAGTTCGCGGTGCTGGTGGCGCTGCTGGCCGGCACCAACCTCAACCACGACGTCGGCTACCTGGAAAGCGGGCTGACCAACTCGCCGGAGATGATCGTGCTGACCGACGAGATCATCTCCCAGACGCGCACCTTCACCCGCGGCGCGCGCGTGGACGCCGAAGCCCTGGCCGTGGAAGTCATCGACGCGGTCGGGCCGGGCGGCGATTTTCTCAGCCACCCGCACACGCTGGCCCACTGGCGCGAGCTGTGGGTGCCCACCGTGTTTGACCGTCAGCGCCTGGGGCCGTGGGAGGAAAAGGGCTCCAAGAGCGTCAATGACCGCCTGCGCGAGAAGACCGTGGCGATCCTGGACTCCCACACGGTGCCGGCGCTGTCCGACGGCGTCAACGCCGAGATCGATTACGTCTTGAAAGCCGCTACGACCTAGACGGCGCGCGGAACTGTCAAGCTACAGTCAAGGCCGGCCCGGATTTGGGTGAATTGACACCCAGGTGGCGGGCCGGTTCGTTTATATTGATGTCATGCGGGGCCGAAATAAGCGCAGCCGTTTCAGCCGGAGGTTAGCCCATGACCGTGATCACCGCTCCCCAGCCTGAGACCGTCACGCCGTCCGCGGCAGTTGAAACCGTCATTGGGCTGTGCGGCATTTGTCCGTCCGGGTGCGCGATGGAGATCCGCCTGGAGGCCGGCCGGCTCACGCATCTCACCCCGCTCAAAGACCACCCCCTGGGCCTGTGCTGCCCGCGCGGGATGCGGGCGCCCGAGATCATCTACTCGCCCGACCGCCTGCTCTACCCGCAGAAGCGCGTCGGCGCGCGCGGCGAGGGCAAGTTCGAGCGCATCACCTGGGACGAAGCCTACGACCTGATGGTGCGCGAGCTGCGCCGGATCGCGGCCGACCACGGCCCCGAGGCGCTGTGCATGTACACGGGGCGCGGCAACTTCGAGTTCGGCCTGAACGAGATGTTCGCGCCGGCCGGCACGGTAGAATCCTCCGCCAACGCCGTGCTCTTTCCGCTCGGCTCGCCCAACACCACCGGCGTCGGCGCGCTGTGCTACGTCTCCTACGGCATGATCGCGCCGCGCGCCTGCTTTGGCGAGTATATGCGCGACGTGACCGAGGATTTGGAGCACGCCGACCTGATCTTTGTCTGGGGCGAGAACCCGGCCACCGATTCGCCGCCGCTCAACCTGCGCCGGCTCAAGCGCGCCCAAGCGCGCGGCGCGCGCGTGGTGGTCATTGACCATCGGCGCAGCGAGACCGCCAAAGCCCTGCGCGCGGAGTGGGTGGGCGTGCGCCCCGGCACGGATGGCGCGCTGGCGCTCGGCCTGCTCAACGTGCTCATTCAGGAAGACTTGTACGACCGTGAATTCGTGACGCACTGGACGCACGGCTTTCCCGAATTGCGCGACTACGCGGCCCCCTTCACGCCCGAACGCGTGGCCGCCATCACGGGCGTGGCGGCCGCCACGGTCGTTGAGCTGGCCCGCGCCATCGGCGGCGCCCAGGGCTTTTCCATCCTGATGTATTCCGGGCTGGAATACTCCAACAGCGGCGCGCAGTCCATCCGCGGCGCGCTCATCCTGCAGGCTCTGGCCGGCCACCTGGATACGCCGGGCGGCAAACGCTTCCAAGCCAAGGAGCGTGTGCGCTTCAACCGCCGGCTCACGCCGCCGCCCAGCTCGGCGCGGCCTCCGATTGGCGCGGCCGAGTACCCGATCTACTACGAGGTCCGCCAGGAAGCCCACGCCGTCATGCTGCCGCAGGCCATCCTGGAAGGCCAGCCGTACCCGCTGAAAGCGCTGCTGGTCAGCGGCACCTCCCTGCTCACCGCCTGGCCCAACCCGGAGCGCTGGGGGCGGGCCCTGGCCGCGCTGGATTTCCTGGTGGTGGTCAACCGCTTCCCCACCGCCGACGCCGCCTACGCGGACCTGGTCCTGCCGGCCGCCACCATGTTTGAGATTGAGTCCTACATGGATTACGGCGGCTGGGCCCAGCACCGCCGCAAGGTGATTGAACCACTGGGCGAAGCCCGCAACGATTATCTGATCTGGGCGGAGCTGGCCCAGCGCTTGGGCTATGGCCACCTCTGGCCGCAGACCGAGGCCGCTATGGTGGCCTGCGCGCTGGAGGGCACCGGGATCACGTATGCCGAGCTGACGGCGCACCCGGCCGGCCTCCCCTACCCGGAGCCGGAGCCACGCCACCGGCAGTACGCCAGCGGCCACCTGCGCGCCGACGGCCGGCCCGGCTTCAACACCCCCACCGGAAAATTTGAGATCGCGTCGGAGTGGTTCCGCGGCCACGGCTATGAAC
>JAGOBN010000351.1 GCA_017999235.1 Anaerolineales bacterium
AGCTCGCCCTGGCGGATGCGCCACTCCCAGGCATAGGGCGTGAGGACGATGTTCATGTTCCGGACCAGGGTCCAGACGATGTAGTAGGCCGCGAACTGGCCGGCCGTGAAGCCGCCCACCGTGCCGCCCTGCGCGGCCGCGATGGTGGTCCAGACCACCAGGTAGACAACGGGCTCGGCCACCATGCCGATCATGTAGAAATACTGGGCCGTGGCGTATTGAAACTGGCTGATCACGGCCGTCTTGGCGGTCTGCCAGTAGAAGTCGAGCAGCGCCCTCATGCGGGTCGGGCCTCCGCCGAGCCGCTGGCGAAGACGCGCTCGATGACGTCTTCCACCGGCGGGTCCTCCACGGTCAAGTCGGTGATGGGCAGATCGGCCAGAAGCTGAGCCGTCAGACGGGCCGTATCGGCCTTGGGGACGCGCAGTTTGACGTGGGCGCCGTCGCGTTCGACCACTTCGCCGTACTGGCTCCACTCCACCGTGGCTTCGGCCAGGGTGACGCCGATGGTCTTGTAAGCCGCAAAGCGCTCGGCCAGGCCGGCCAGCCCGCCGTCGTAGAGCAGGCGGCCGTGATGGATGACGATGACGCGCCGGCAGAGCGCCTCCACATCCGCCATATAGTGGCTGGTGAGCAGCACCGTGGCCCCGCTGCGCCGGTTGTACTCGGCCACAAAGGCGCGCAGGCGGCGCTGCATGGTCACGTCCAGGCCGATGGTGGGCTCATCCAGAAAGAGCACGCGCGGCTGGTGCAGCAGGGCGCCGATGAACTCCATCTTCATGCGTTCGCCGAGCGACAGGTTGCGGACCGGCTTTTTGACCAGATCGCCCACCTCCAGCAGGCCGATCAACTCATCGCGGGTGCGCCGGAAAGCGGCCGGGTCCAGGCTGTAAATGGCGCGGCTCAGCTCGAACGAATCCAGAGCCGGGAGGTCCCACTGCAGTTGGTTGCGGTTGCCCATCACCAGCGTGATCTGGCTGAGGAAAGCCTTGGCGCGCTTCTGCGGGACGTGGCCGAGCACGCTGGCATGGCCGGCGCTGGGGTGGAGCAGGCCGGACAGCATCTTGAGCGTGGTGGTTTTGCCGGCGCCATTCGGCCCCAGGAAGCCCACCACCTCGCCGGGCGCGATGGCAAACGAGATGGCGTCCACGGCTTTGACTTCCCGGTAGCGGCGCTGGACCAGGCCGCGGACGGCGGCGGCCAGGCCGGCCTCGCGCTCCGGGACCTGATAGGTTTTGGTGAGCTGCTCAAGCTGGATGACGGGCGCGGCGGATGACAACCTGGGCCTCCTGGCGGGGTGGGGCATTGAATACGGCGAATTGTGGATGAAGCGGCACGTGAACTCCGGGGTTCGGCGCGTCTGGGCGAGAAGGCGCAGCCCGGGACGGTTGGCCGGCCGCTAAGCGCTAATGGCCCAGAATCCGGACGATGTCTTCCCGAGGCTGCTGGCCGAGCCGGTAGCCCTTAAACGCCGCCAGCGCGGCCCGCACCTGGTCGCGCAGGGCCAGCATTCGGGGGTCTTGGGCTTCCCATTCGCCGGCCACCTGGCGGATTACCAGCTGGCTGTCGCCGGTGATTTTGAGCGTGGCGGCCGCCGCGCGCCGGCCCAGCCGCTGGCCCAGGTCGCGCAGGGCCGCCAGCAGGGTCTGGTATTCGGCTTCGTTGTTGGTCATGGCGGCGGCTTCAAAGGCCAGCCGGGTGGTGAAGCCGGCGCCCGTGTCATCAAAGATGGCGTAGCTGCCGTAACCGGCGCCCGGGTTGCCGCGGCTTCCGCCGTCGAAGACGATCAGGTAATCCACCTGGCCGTCCCAGCCCGGTTGGACGGCGGCGCGCACCGGCTCCCGCAGGATTTCGCCGTAGATCTCGCGCAGCCGCGTAAACAGCGCCAGCCGGTCCGCCTCGGGGAGCGCCGCGATGGTCTCCAGCACCTGCTGCGGGGTCATAGGCGCCGGCCTGCGGCGCTAGGCCGCCGTGAGCCGGTCGTACAGCGACAGGCAGTTGGCCAGGTGCAGCTGCGCCACCAGACCGTTGAGCGGGATGCGGCTCTTGCCGCATGATTCGAGGTCGATTTCACGCACAGCGTCCCGCGGCCGGCCGCGTTTGACCACCAGTTCCACCTTTTTACGCAGGCTGTCCAGGTAGCGCAGGTTCGAGCGCACGGCGTCGTCAATCTCGCCGCGCAGCACCACCTCGCCATGCCCCTGGATCACGTTCTCCAAACCCATGGCCGGGATGCCCTGCAGGGAGTGCACCATTTGGTCAATGTCGCCGTCCACGATGTGCGGCAGCGGCATCATCATGTCGCCGCTGAACAGGATGCGGTCCTCTTTGAGCAGGACGGAGATGGAATCCGGCGAGTGGCCGGGGGTGGGGAAGAGCTGCAGGGTCTTCTTGCCCAGGTGCAGGTTGAGCGGGCCGCCGGCCAGCAGCACCTGGGGCAGGGCAATCTGCAGGTCGGCCAGCTCGCGTGAATTCTGGCGGGCGCGCTCCAGGCCCTCCCGGCCGGCCGTGTCCAGGCGCTCCCGGCACAGCTGGTGGCCCAGGATTTCGGCGTTCGGGAACAGGCTGTTGCCGTTGGTGTGGTCGGCGTGGTAGTGGGTGTTGATGATGTAGCGGACCCGGGTTCCCAGCCGCTGTTCGACAAAGTCTTTGATCTGCCGGGTCTCGGACGGAAAGGCCAGGGTGTCGATCAGCACCGCGCCGTCCGGGTAAACCACGACGCCGGCCGTCACCTGGGCGTATAGGTCACTGGAGAAAATGTAGATGTCTTCGGAGACGCGTTCTCTAAGCACAGTAGTTTGCCTGACCTGCGGAATATAGGGGAAGCGAGCGCGCCTGCCTTATAGCATATTCGCAGAGGGCAAGTCAAGAAAATGCCATAATTAGACAATACGTTCTTATTTTATTGTATACTTGTTTCGGGGTTTTCCGTGTGGTAGAGTTTTCTCAGCGTGAGGAGGCTCTGCCCGCGCTTTAGCAAGGAGAAATGATAATGGCTTTACCTGAAACTCCCGCCCGGCCGGTCCCCGCCAACGCGGAAGCGTACTGCGTGAAGTGCAAGGCATCGCGCCCGGTGAACGAAGGCCAGGTGGTGACCGTGAAGAATGGCAAACAGGCGCTGAAGGGCAAATGCCCGGTCTGCGGCACCACCATGATGAAGTTCCTGTCCAGCAAGCAGGCCGCGGCCGTGCCGGCCGCCCCGGCCGTCAGCTCGGAAACCCCCGCCAGTTCGGGCGGCGAGCCCGGGGCCGCCAGCTAACCGGCGTCCGGTCCACGTTTAAACGAGAAGCGACGCACCCTCGGGCGCGTCGCTCTTCGTTTAAGCCGCGCGGTCAGGCGCGCGCGCCTACCTTCACCGGGAAGACCGCGATCTGGCCGCCGCGCACCACCCGGGCTTCGAGCGTCTGGCCCACCGAACGCGGGCCGAGCGCGGCCTGCAAGGCCTCCACTTCGGCCACCGGCCGGCCGCCCAGCCCAATCAGGACATCGCCCTGAAGCAGGCCGGCCTGGTGCGCGGGGCTGTCCTTCTCCACGCCGATGATCAACAGGCCGCTGGGCTGGCCGGCCAGGGCGGCGCTGGCCTCGGGCAGCAGGACCGGCTGGCTGCTGAGGCCCAGATAGCCGCGCTGGATGTGCCCATGCTGGCGCAGGGCGTCCGCCACCTGGCGGGCCGCCGCCACCGGCACGGCGATGCTGGCGCCGCGCGCCAGGGCGCTGCTGTTCAGGCCCGCCACCCGGCCGCTCACGTCCACCAGCGGCCCGCCCGAGAAGCCCGGGAACATGGTCACATCGGTCTGAATGTAGGCCTCCAGATGCCGGAACGCGCCGCGCACGGGGCCGCCCAGGGCCACCACATTGCTGACCGCCGCCTGCAGATCATCCGGCCGGCCGAGGGCCAGCACCAGGTGGCCCACCTTCACCTCGGCCCATTCGGGGACCACCAGGCCGGCGGCCTCGATCTTGAGCAGGGCCAGATCGCTCGCCGGGTCGCGGCCGATGAGCTTAGCCGGATGCTGGGCGCCGTCCGGCAGGCTCACGCGGATGTCTTCGTCGCGGCGCACCACGTGGTCGGCGGTGAGGATTTCCCCGGCGGCGCTCCACACCACGCCGGTGGCCGGCAGCCGGCCGCGGGCGTCCACGGTCACGGTTGAGCGGCCAGCCTTCTCTACGGCGGCGGCCAGGGCGTCGGAATACTGTTGAATGTCCATGCAAACTGCTCCTTGAAAGCGCCAGTGCTGTAACTGCCAGCAGAGTAGCATGGCCGGCGGATGGCCCGCCTCCCCCATCCGGCGCGCCGCCGCCTAACCAATTGGGCAGGGCCGGATTACACCGAGATCAATCCCAAGCGCAGGGCGGACGCCACCGCCTCGGCGCGCGAGGCCGCGCTCAGCTTGGTCATGGCGCCGCCCAGGTGAAACTTTACGGTGTGTTCGCTGATGCCCAGTTTGAGCGCGATGGCCTTGTTGGTCTGGCCGCCGGCCACGCCGCGCAGCACATCGGACTCGCGCGGGGAGAGCGTCACGCCCAGCTCATCGCCGCGCAGCCGGCCCAGCAAGGCGGCCGTGGCCGTGGCCGGCAGGATTGTCTCGCCGGAGGCCAGATCCAGCACCGCCTCCGCCAATTCCGGGCCGCCGGCCGTCTTGGGCAGGCAGCCGCGCGCGCCGGCCTGCAGGGCCGCCACCATGCGCGCCGTCTGGCCGACCTCGGCCAGCGCCAGAATGGCGGGCGCCGGCGCGGCGCGCCGCAGCCGCCACAACCCGTCTAATTCGTCGGTGGCGTCCAGGGCCAGGTCGTAGATCAGCACGTGCGGTTGGGCGGTGCGCGCCCACTCTTGGGCGGCTTCGGCGGTCTCCGCCGCGCCGATGATCTGAAAGGCGACGGCCGGTTTCTCGGCCTCCAATAAGGCGCGCAGGCCGGCGCGCATGGCCGGATAGGGGGAAGCGATGAGGAGGCGCAGCATACAATGATTCTAGGCCGATTTGCATCGGCGTTACGTTAGCAAAACCGAGCCAGTTCATCCTATAATTCTCCGCATGCCGCCGCAACCCTTGCTGGCCCTGGTGGGCTCCGGAGAGTATTTGCCGGGGATGGACGTCATCGACGGCCGTCTGCTGGCTGAAACCGGCGTCCGGCCGCCCGTCAACGTCGTCTGCATCCCGGCGGCCGCCGGCCAGGAAGGTGCGGCCCG
>JAGOBN010000352.1 GCA_017999235.1 Anaerolineales bacterium
GCGTAAGCGTAGTCGGTGGTCCGGTCATCTTCCAGACGGGTGGTAAAGCGGTCCAGGGCATCATAGGTGTATGCGTGGTCGTAAGCGCCGGCGCCGCCCGCGGCCTGGGCGGCGGTGAGACGGTCGAGCGCATCGTATTCAAAGCGCAGGCTTTGACCGCCCGCCATCAGCCGCGACGTGTCATGCACCTGCCGGATATTGCCGGCCGCATCGTAACTGTAAGCCAGGGCCAAGAGATCCCCGCCGACGGTGAGGGCCTTGAGCCGGCCGCCTTGTTCGGGGGTCTCGGCCGCGTAATAGTGGTAAGTCGTGGTCAGCGCATTGCCCAGGGTCAGGGCCGTTAAGCGCGCGTAGGCGTCGTAAGCCGCGGACTGCACCAAGGTGTCGCCGAACGATGACGTGAGAGCGGCTGGCTGGCCGGCCGCGTTCAGCGCGGTGGTCACGCGCTCGCCGTCCGGGTACGTCACCTGGAGCAGTTGATCGGCGGCATTGTAGCTGTAGCCGAAGGTGTAGACGCCCAGGCCGGCCGCCACGCGCCGGCTTTCGGAGGTCACGCGCCCGCGTTCGTCATAGGTCCAGGTGGTGACCCCGCTCGCGTCACTCAGCCGCGTGCGCTGGCCGAGGGCGTGGGCGGCGGCGCCGCCCTCGTCGTAAAAATAGTGGGCGGGGCCGGGGTTGAGCACGCCGGCGGCGGCCGGCGCCTCGAAGGTCTTGGAGGTGGGCCGGCCCAGCGCGTCATAGGTGTAGCGGGTAATGACGCCGCGCGCGTCGGTTTGCGCGGCCAGTTCGCCGGACGGGAGGTAGGTGTACGTCCAGGTCCCCAGATCGGGATCGCTCAGCGCGCTCTTTTGCCCCAGCAGCGTGTAGGTGAGCGTGGTGGTCGTGGAGAGCGTGTCCACGCGCGTGAGCTGGTCGCGCACGTCATAGGTGTAGCGCGTGACGGCATACGGCGGTTGGTCGAAGTCGGCGGCCGCCAGCGGCGGGGTCTGATACTGGAAAACTGCGCCGATGCGGCCGAAAGCGTCGGTCTCCGTGATCTGTTGATGGCCGTTGGCGTCGAGCGCGGCGGCGCGGGCGCCGCGAAAGAAGGTCTGCGCGGCGGCGCCATCCGGGCCGGCGATATGGACCGCGCGGCCGAGCGCGTCATAGGTGGTGCGGGTATGCGGGCGGCGCTCCCAGCCGGCCGGCCGCGTCAGGGTCAAACTGAACGGCTGCGTCTCCGGCACATAGCCGGCCGCCACCCGGCCGAGCGCGTCATAGGCGGTGTTGGTGACGATTTGCTGGCCGGCCTCGGCCGGCGCCCGCGTTTGGACCACACGCCCAAGCCCATCATAAATCTGTACCACCACCCGCTCGCAGGCGGCGCAGCCGCTGGTCACGCGCTGATAGGTCTCGCGGCGGCTGGGCGCGCCGGCCTCGATGTACGCATAGCGCGTCGTGGGCGCCGCCAGTGTATCAGCCGGGCGGGCAACCGCCGTCAACCGGCCGAAGGCGTCATAGGCATAGCGCGTCACCGCGCCGTTGGGGTCGGTGATGGTGCGGAGTTGGCCGAGGCGCGGGTCGTAGTCGAAGATCACGGCATAGCCCAGCGGATTGGTAACCGTCAGGGGATAGAGCGCGGCCGGCGCCGCGTAGTCAGTGCGGGTGAGGCGCGGGCCGGCGCTGGCGTAGCGCGTCTCATCGCCATAGCCGGCATAGGTGGTGGAAGTTTCAACGTGGCCCCAGACGTCGTAGGTGAGGACGGTATCCACGAAGCGGCCGTCCCCGGCCGCCACGCGGCTGGCGGTCAACCGGCCGCGCGCATCGGGGGCCGTCGTCGCCGGGTCGCCGTCGGCGTTGTAATCGGCGCGGGTCTCGCGCGCCGGCAGGCTGGCCCAGCCGGCGCCGTCCCAGGCGAACACTTGCTGCCGCGTCAGCGCGCCGATGAGCCACTGGCCGGCGCTGGTATTGGCGGCATAGACGTTGACCGTGCGCCGGTACGGCTGGCCGGCGAGATCGTACTCGATCTGCTCCTCTATATTCCCGTAGACGTCATGGCGCGCGTTCTCGCGCCGGATGGTCACCGCTTCACCGCCGTCGAAGGTGGTGAGGGCGGTGGCGGCCACCAGCGCGGTCTCCGCGCCGCTGGCGGCGCTGACCGCCGTGGTGTAGGTGGTCACCGTCGCTTGCCGCAGAGTCCACGCCTGTCCGTCCCAGCCCTGCGTCTCAGCGCGGAGCGGCTGGCCCACGGTCAGGCGGTCTTGCGAGAACTCGGTCCGGCTGCGGGTCAGGGCGCGGAGCCCGCCGTAATCATAGGCGGTGAGGGTGGCCGTGCCGAAACCGACCAGGCCGCCGGTGGCGAGATGCCGCCCGTGACCGGGCACGTCGGCGGGGATTTGCTGGACGCATTCAAAAGCGCCGGCCAGCCCGCCCAATTGAAGGCCGTGGTCATAGCAGGGGCGGGCGTAGTCATACTCGGTGACGGCTGGCTGAGGGGTGAGGCCATCCCAGGTCTCCACGCGCGTGACAAAGTAACTGCGCCCGTAGGCCGGCGGCCGGTCGGCGCCGTAGCGGTCCTCCTGCCGGCCATCGTGGGCGTAGGTAAAGCGCACGCGGCCGCCATAGCCGTTATCCACCTGGCGCAGATACAGATATGGAAAACACGCGTCGGAATGCGCCAGGGCCTGGTACGCAAACGTCACCGCCGGCCGGCGGGTCACGCCATCGGCGCCGAGCTCCTGAATGGCCGTCACCGTCTGCGTGGCCGAGGTCTGGCCGCAGTTGCCGGCGCCGGTATAGACCGCGCTGTCCAGGCTGAACTCCACGGTGCGCGCCGGCTGCGCGAGATCGCTGTTAAAAAGCTGGAGGCGCTTGAGCCGGTGATCGTCGGTGGTGAGGAAGGCGATCCGGCTGGCGTAGGCGCCGGCCGCGCGGGTCAGCGGATCCGGGGCCAGGGCCGTGAAGTTGTAGCGGATCTCGGCCGGCCGCACGCCCTCGGTGGTGAGGCCGCCGTCGCGCTTGAGCCAGGTGGCGTAGTCATACTGGAGCTGGTTGCCAAAGACATCGGTGACCGTGTCCACCAGCCAGCGCAGGGCGGTGGCCTCCGGGCCGCCGGCGTGGCCGGCCAGGGCGGTGTCGCCGCCGGATTGCACGGCCTCGCTGTCGGCCAGATAGCCAAAGCGGTGGGTGGTCCCGTCCGGCGTCTTCACCAGCCAATACAGCTGATCCTGGTTGGGCGCGGCCGGGTCAAAAACGCGCTCGATAAACAGGTGGGGGCCGTTTTCGGCGAAGTAGCGGACCACGGGCGCGCGGGCGGTATCCGCGCCGGCGGCCGGAATGAGGCGGTAGCTTTGGCCGCCGAGCGATAACGTGAATAGATCCGGATAGACCAGCACCGGCCCGCGCTCGCCCTCAGCCGCATAGACGCCTTGCCGCGTGATCTCATCGCCGGCCACCGCCCAGCCCAGACCCAGCACCCCCTGGTCGCGTTCATCGGAGGCCGTGAGCGCATCCAGGGCGCGGCTGGAGTAGCTCACATCGATGTTCGGCGTCAGACCGGCGCGGCCGGCAGGGGCCGGGATGGGGTAATGGTAGGCGGCGGCGCCGCTGAAGGCGGCGGCCGTGGGCAGGCTGGGCGAAACCTGCCAGGGTTCGGGCTCGGCGCCGGCGGCCCAGTTGGAAAAATGGTTGGTCTGGACGCTGATCAGGCCGGCCGCGTCATGCACGGTTACTTCCGGCCGGTGCCAGAGGGCCGGCTCCTGCGGGTCTTGATAGCCCAGATACCAGGCCTGGCCGGCGGGCGGCGGCCATCCGCGCAGGTCTACCACCAGGCGCACGGGCTGGGCGGCGTGGGCCACGGCCGCGCCGGCCAGGGTGCGCGCTTCGAGCGCGAAGGTCAACGCGGCTGAAGCGGCGGTGGCCGCCGCTGGGGCCGTCCGCAGCGTGAGCGCGATTGTTTCCGGGTACGCGCCGGCCGGCGCTATCACGGCCAGGCGCTGCTCCCGGAAGAGCACGGCGGCGCCGGCGGCGGTGACCGTGGCGTGTTCGCCCAGCGCATCCGCTTCGGCCATCACCACCGCCACCCCAGGCGGGATGAGGTCGGCCAGGGCCGGCGCCACTTCGGAGCCGGCGGAGACGAGGTATGGCAAATAGACGCGCGCGGTGGAGGCCGCCGGCGCGGCCTCTGGGGCGCGGCGCTCGGTGGGCGGGCGGCCGCCGTCCGGGGCGGGTGTAAAGCCGGTGGTGGTGAGCAGCAGGCTGGCGGCGGTGACGAGGCGCGTGAAGTGATCGGCCCAGCGGACGCGGTGGCGCAGGCGCATGAGAGTCCCCCTCCGGACGGTTAAAATTGAATGGCCGGCCAGGCGCCGACGCGCACGACGAGCTGTTGGAAAGCTGGATCGGCGAAAGCGGCGTGACACCCCCTGGTGTCTCGGTCCGGAAAATTACTGAGACCGGTTGCCGCGCGCAGTATGCGAGAAAGCCGGAACGCGCGAGCGATGGATTTCGTTGGCGGTGGGCGGGCTGGGCGCTCGCGGGCGCTCGGCTACAATGGCCGCCCGCGCTCAGCACAGGAGATGGCAATGTCTACGCTGGATCGAGAAGCGATCGTATCCGCGCTGCGGCAGGCCCTGGAGCCGTTGGACCACGTGTATGCCCTGTGGGAGGGCGGGGCCGCCGCGTTTGACCGGGTGGATGTCTGGTCCGATATCGACCTGATGGTGGACGCGGCCGATGACCGGACCGCCGAGGTGCTGGCGGTGTGCGAGGCGGCGCTGGCCGCGCTCTCGCCGATCACGTTGAAATACGAAGTGCCGCAGCCCACCTGGCATGGCCATGGGCAGGCCTTCTTCCAACTGCAGGCCGCCGGCCCCTTCCTGGTGGTGGATTTGGCCGTGATCCGGCACTCCAACCCCAAGAAGTTTTTGGAGCCGGAAATCCACGGCCGGGCGCGGGTGCATTTTGATAAAGCCGGGGTGACAGCCGGGGCGCCGGCGCTGGATGAGGCGGCGCTGACCGAGCAGCTGGCCGGCCGGCGCGCGGCCCTGCGCGTGACCTTCCCGCTGTTTCAGGCTTTGACGATTAAGGAACTGCGGCGCGGCAACCTGATCGAGGCCGTGGCCTTCTACCACGCCTTTACCCTGCGGCCGCTGGTGGAGGCGCTGCGGATGGCGCACTGTCCGGCGCGCTACAACTT
>JAGOBN010000353.1 GCA_017999235.1 Anaerolineales bacterium
GCGGTGACGACGGTCCCCGCCAACGAGCGCTCGCGCGCCTCGCTGGATGTGCTGTACGCCATCAGCCGCGAACTCGCTGGCCAGGTGGACCTGCGCGAACTGCTGCAGCGCGTGCTGCGGATGACCCTGGAGACGCTGGGCGCCACCAGCGGCAGCATCATTGTGCTGGATGAGCGGGGCGAGGCGATGGAAGGCGTGATGCTCTACGACGACAAGGTGCAGACGCAGGACGCCGCCCAGTTGGCCGAGGTGATCGAACGCGGTCTGGCGGGATGGGTGATCAAACACCGCCGGCCGGCCGTTTTGGACGACACGCGCGCCGACGAGCGCTGGGTGCAGCGGGCCGGAGGGGCGCCAACCGGGCCGCGTTCGGCCGCCAGTGTGCCGCTGATGGCCAACGACCGAGTGGTGGGGGTGCTCACCCTCTCGCACGCCGACGTGGGCCACTTCACCCGCGACGATCTCTCCATGCTGACCGCGATCGCGGTTGGGCTCTCGGCCAACAGCCGGGCGTATACGAACTAGCTGCCTCAGTAACCGGCCCCAGACCCCGTACAACCAGCCCCAGCCGGCGCCGCGGCGCTTCAGGCCTGCGGCGTGTCTTGCGCCTCAGCCTTGGCCAAAGAGGTGAGCATGGGCGCGTCCTTGCCGCCGAAGCTGGTGATGGCGGCGCGCGCGATGGTCTTGCGCTCGGCGAGCGGCCCCTGCACGAACAGCTTGCCGAGCGTGAACCCGATCACCACGCCATCGGCGTCCAGCAGCACATCGTCCACCGTGGCCAGCTTGGTGCCGCCTTCGGTGTGCAGTTCGCGGCCGCGCAGCGCGCCCACCGCCACAAACAAGTCCGCCCCGCCGATGGCGCTCAATTCCACCACCGCGTCCGGGGTGCTCACCAGCCAGGCGTCAATACCCAGGACCTGAATTTTGCCGCGCTCGACGGCGAAGGTTTTGCGGTTGAGCAGACCCTCCTGGCGCACGAAGACAGCGGTGACACGCGTGTACTGGCTGTCCAGGTAGAGGTCTTTAACCTCGCCCAATTGGCGGCCGTTGGTCAGGCAGATCAGGGGCTTGCCGTGCTGGTCTTTAGACGGGGGCATGGGGGCTTAGGCTCCAGGGAGTGGGCGGCCGGCGGGTCAGCCGGTGGCCGGGTTGTTGAGGTAGAGTTCGTGGACTTCGGCGTCCGTGCCGAGGGCGGCGGCCAACCGGGCGTGCTGGGCGGGCCGGCCCCGGACTTCCCAGGTCGCCGATAGGCCGGCGCGGGTTTGGATGCGCGCCCGCGGTTTGGCGTGCAGGCCGAGCTGGCGGAAGAGGGCCTCCACCTCCGCCAGTTTTTCCAGCCGGGGCGCGCAGACGATGCGGTAATGCACGGTCTCGGAATAGCGCTCGATCAGGTGCTCCAGGCTGGGAAACAGCCACAGGACGGCCAGGGTGGCGGCCAGCGTCAGGCCCGCCAACGGGTAATAACCGCCGCCCAGCGCCATCCCGATGGCGGCCGTCAGCCAGATGGCGGCCGCCGTGGTCAGGCCGATCACGCGGCCGGCGTCGCGCACGATGACGCCGGCGCCCAAAAAGCCCACGCCGGTGACGATCTGGGCCGCGATGCGCGTCGGGTCTTTGTCGCCGGCCAGCGCCTGGGAGGCGATGGTGAACAACGCCGAACCGACGCAGATCAGGATCAGGGTGCGGAAGCCGGCCGCTTTGTCGCGGAATTCGCGCTCCAGGCCGATCAGACCGCCGGCGGCGACCGCCAACAGGATCCGCACCACATCTTCAAACTGCAGATACATCTTCAACCCCTCCACCGGCTGGAGTGTAGCATGAATACGCGCCGATAAAAAAACGCGAGGCCGCCGCGGCGGCCTCGCGTGATCCCGCTCGCGCGGCGCGGCTAATGGGCGTCCGGGCCGGCCTCGCGCAATTCCAGGCGCTGACCGGCGCCGGCCGCATACCCGTGCGGACCCTGCGGCACCGCCTTGGCCACCCGCAGGTGGCCGGCGTCCATGTGTTCCCAAAGCACCTGAAAGGGCGCCTGGCCGGCCACCCACTTCTCCACCATCACCACGCCGTGGCCGGGCAGCACCGTGAAGACCACCTGGCGCGGATCATCCGGGTTGCGCAGGGCCTCGGACCGGGCGAAGGCGGCCTTGATGGCGCGCGCCTGCGCGTCGGTGGCGCACGAGACCAGGTAGTGGTAGAAGGGCGGGTCCAGCGGCACAAATTCCACGTAGCGCGGATCGTATTGATCGATCCCGCGATGGCCGTGCAGTTTCGAGCGCGCCACCGGCACCCAGCGGCCAGCCGCCGCGCCCCACGCGGCATTCAACTGCACGCGCGGCAGGGCCGCGTCCATCTCGATCATCTCCACGGCCTCGGAAGAGGGCGAGTCGTTGCGCTTGCCATCCACGTGCTGGACCACCGCCCCCAGCCCGTCCGCCCGCGCGCCCACAATCAGCGCCAGCTCGTCGTCGGTGATGTTCTCTTTTTCCACCGGGCGGGCGCTGCCGGTGATGGTGGCCACCAGACCGTTGGCGATCGGGTCCCAGGTGGCGAAACAGCCCTCGCTGTACTGGCTGGCGATTGAATCGCCCACCGATGGCACGCTGACCAGGTCCGCGATCTTGATCATCTCCGTGAAGAAGCCGCGTTTTCCCAATTCCCGGCCGGCGACGCGCATGGCGCCCGGCGTGCTCAGCGCCGACCAGTGCGCGCGCGACAGGCGCTCCGGCACCACCTGATGCTTGGTGACCTCACTGGTGCTCACGCTGGTGACCACGCGCCGGACCATGTCAGAATAGAACACCTGCGGATCAACCGCTTCCACGCGCGGGAAGGCGCCGACCAGGTCAAAATAGTAGGCGGCCTCCGGGCGGTCTTCGCCCACCACCAGGATGATGCGGATGCACTTGGACTGCGCCTGCAGCAGGCGGATGAGGGCCATGATCGGCCCGCCGCGCCGGCCCTGTTCCACCAGCGTCCGGTAAGCCTGCTCGGCCAGCCCCGGAAAGGCAAAATCAGCCGGGTCCACCGGGTCTTTGGCCAGGCTGGCGGCGAACCGTTCCAGCCAGGCGTGCAGTTCGGCCGGCCGGACGTGGATCAGCGTCTGGGTGGTGGGCGTGCGCTTCAGGCCGAAGCGTTTGCGCGCCGTCAGCATGACGGACTCGCGCCAATTCAGCGGCGCCCCAAACGGCGCGGTGGTCACCAGCACATCGGTGGTGTCATCCGGAGCCGCCTGGACGTCATGCCCGTGCACGCGGAAGTGCTCGCGCAGATGCGCCATGACTTCGTCCAGCACCGGGTCGCTCGGGCCGGCCACCAGCGCCACGCGGATGTTGCGCCACCAAGGGTGGGTATGCTCGCTGGACAGCGAGGCTTGGAAGGCCATCGTCATTGCCATGCACTCCGTTTGAAAGAGAAATTCGGCCAGTTCCGCCGGCTGGAATTGTCCGCTAGATGATCGGCAGGGCCGTCACCGTGCCGGCCACGCCGGCCACCTCCACCGGCGTGCCTGGGTCACACGCGCCGGTCTTGAGATACGCCAGCGCCGCCGGGCCGCCATCCGGCAGTTCGCCGGCCGTGGTTACGGCGCCCACTTTGTTTCCGCCGGCCTCAACCGCCGCGCCCTGGGCGACCGGCGCGGCCAATTTCAGGCCCACCAGCCGGCGGGCCAGCTTGCCCCGGCTCTCCATGCGCGCGATGATTTCCTGGCCGATGTAGCAGCCCTTCTGAAAACTAACCGCCGGCCACAGATTGGCCTCCAGCGGGATGTACTCTTCGGTCAGTTCGTGGCCGGCCTCCGGGGTCCCGGCCGCCAGCCGCAGCCACTGATAGGCGGTCTCGCCGGCCGGCTGCGCGCCGGCCGCCACGGCTTGGTCCCACAGCGCGTCGATTTGGGAGGCCGGGGCCAGCAGGGTATACCCGTCGCCGGCCAGGGGCCGGCCGCGCCAGACGATGAGGCCCGCGCGCTCCAGGGCATGGTCCTCGGCCAGCGCCTCCGCGCCCGGCAGCAGCGCGCCGGCCACCGCGCCGGCCCGCGGGCCATACACGCCCAGCTGGCCCAGTTCGGCGGAAACATCGAGCACCTTGACGTCGTCCCGGAAGAAAATGTAGCCGGCCAGCCAGCGCCGCACGGCCGTGGCCCGGCCGGGGCCGGCCAGGCACAGCGCCGTTTCCCCTAAATTCAACACCCACAACAGATCCACGATGCGCGCGATGGGCGTGGTGAGGACGGTCGGGCGCGCCGCGCCCACCGCCAAATCCTGCAGGTTGTTGGTGGACATGCGGTGCAGCAAATCCAGCCGGTCCCGCCCCACCGCGCGCAGGCGGCCCTCAGGCGCGCGGCGGACAACGACCGCGCCGGCGCGCGCCGCCCGGTACTCGGCCGCCGGATCACCGTAGTGGGCCGGCACCGCTTGGCCGGCGACTTCAATCATGGCCCTGTCAATCTTTACCGGCTCCATATCTTTACCTCGTCGCTACCGATACTAATCGTTTGCCCAGCGGCCCCGCCGCTTAGACGCCGGCCTGCCGGCGCCACTCGGTCAAGTGCTGGGCGTGTTCCTGTTCATGCTCCACCACCCAAGCCAGCACCCAGTGCCGGATCGTGTCCTGTTTCAGCCAGGCCCGTGGCGCGTTGAGGTCCGGCTCGGTCAGGGCTTCCACCTGGCGGATGGTCTGTTTGCGAACCCCGTGATAATCCGCCTGCACCTGGCTGAGCGAGCGGGCCTGTGATTCCGTGTGCCAGCGCGCGTTCTGCGCGTTGATCTCCGCCGTTGTATAAATCGTTTTGCCGGGGGACTGGCCCCGCCGGAATTTGGCCAGGCTGGTCACCAGGTCCACTTCCCAGTGGGTCAGGTGCGCCAGCACATCTTTGACCGTCCAGGGGCCGGCGGCGCCGGGGGTGAGGTAATGCGCGTCGGGGAGGCCGGCCAGGGCCGTCTCCATAGCCGCGCGCGCCGCCGTCAACGCGGCGGCTAAATCGGTCGGGAGCATGGGTGGATTCTCCTCTAGCTCGCTGATTGTAAAGACCCGGCCGCCGTCGGTCAACCACCGGCCCCGCCCAAAATAAAAGCCGCAGGACAGCGCGGCGTGACGCCGGCCGCCGTCCTGCGGCTGCGGTTCCGAGCGGCAAGGTTACTTCAAGG
>JAGOBN010000013.1 GCA_017999235.1 Anaerolineales bacterium
GGCTGCGGGCTAAGGCGTCCACTAATTCATCGTACCCCCGGCCGGCCGGCAGCGGCAGCCCGAGCTTGGTCTCCACATCCGTGAACAGGCGCACCCCGGCCGGATTAATCAGCTGCAGCCGGCCGGCGGCATCCAGCACCAAGATCGCGTCCGCGGCTGAACGCAGCACCGCCGTCAACCGATGGCGTTCCTGGTCCACCGACTCAAACAAGCGAATGCGCTCCAGGGCGGAGATGACCTGCGCCGCCAGGGTCTCCAGCAGCACCCGGTCGCTCTCTTGGAAGCTGTTGGGCTGGCGGCTATGAATGGCCAGCACGCCGGCCACCTGGCCCGCCAGGCGCATCGGCACCGCCACCGCGGAGTGCGTGGGCAGCGGGCCGGTGCCGGCCCGAGCGCCAGTGCGCTCTTCCACCCCGCCGGAGAGGTACGCGGGCTGGCCGGTGGCCGCCACTTCTTGCGGGGCCAGCGCCATCATGGACAGGCGCGGGGCATTCTCAGCGCCGGCCTGGCTGCGCAAGACCAGATGGCCGGCCTCCAGCCACCAAAGCGTGACCACCGGATAACCCAGGGCCGAGCTCATCAACTGCGGCAGACGCTCGAACAGCGCCGCCGACTGCGTGAATTGCCCGATGGCGTGGGTGAGCGTGTTCAGCGCCACCAGTTCTTTGACGCGCTTGTGCTCCACCGCGTAGAGCTGGGCGTTCTCGATGGCGATGGCCGCCTGGCTGGCGATGACGTGCAGCAGGCCGAGATGGTCGGCCGTGAACTGGCCGGGCTGCGCGTGGACCAGGGTCAGCGCGCCGATGACGCCGCGCCGGCCCAGCAGCGGCACGCACGCCACCGCGCGCACCGGGCCGCCGGCCTGATACCACCGCGCCTCGCCGTCCGTGTCGGTGATCAGCAGCCCGGTGCGGGTGTTCACCACCTCGGCAATCAAGCCCTTGGTCATCAACCAGGGCTGGGCCTTATCCCAATCCCAGCCGGGGATGGCGCGCGGGGAGTCCACGCTGGAAAAAATCTGGTCATCCAGGTTGAGGACCAGCAAATGCGCGCTGCCCGCGCCCAGCGTCTCCACCGCCCGGCGCAGAACCACGCTGGCCAGTTCGCTCACGTCCAGGCGCGCGCTCAATTCCTGGCCGATCTGCGGCAGCAGGCTCAGTTCACGGTTGCGCCGGCGCAGCAGGTCTTCGGCGTGTTTCACGCGCAGCTTGGACCGCACGCGCGCGGCCAGCTCGCGCCAATCAAACGGTTTGGTAACATAGTCGTCGGCGCCGAGGCCCAGCCCCTCGCGCACATCGCGCACCGAGGTGCGCGCGGCTGTCAGCACAATGATGGGGATGTGTGCCACCTGCGGATCGGCGCGCACCTCCGCCAGCACCTCGAAGCCGCTCTTCTTGGGCATGTTGACGTCAAGCAGCACCAGATCCGGGAGTTCCGCCCGGATCTTGTCCAGCGTCTCCTGGCCATCGACCGCCACGCTGAAATCATAGCCCTCGCTCTGCAGGCGCGTGGCCAGCAGATGGACGTTATCCGGCTGATCATCGGCGATGAGGATCTTGAACTGCGCCGGGGCCGGCTTGACGGCCGCCGCTTCCGGCCGGGGCGCCGCCTGGTTTTCCAGGGCCTGGTTGACGATCTCGCGGATTTTGTCCGGCTGGACGGGCTTGATCAGGTAATGGTTGACCTTGAGCCGGCGCGCGGTGGCGGCCAGGCCGGGGCTGTCATAGGCGGTGACGAGGATGATCTGGCCGGGCTCATGCCCATTCTGCAAGCGCTCGATCAACTCCAGGCCGTTCATGCCCGGCATCATGAAATCCGTGATCAGCACTTCCACGGAATGCTGGCCGATCATTTCCAGCGCTTCCGGCCCGCTGCGCGCCGTCAGCACTTCCACCGGTTTGCTGAATTGTCTTAAAGCCCGCGCCAACATGGAGGCGGTGTTGGGGTGGTCGTCAACGATCAGAATCCGGGCCGGCCCAGAGGTGGGTAGGAAAGTAGATGCCATAACTCCAATTATGCAAAGGAGTCTATGGGCCTGACGATAGCGTTACGTGGGGATGGTTGGGGCGGGTTAAAGACTCGTTTCACGCCCCCGCCGCGGCGCGCGCTAATCAACCACCAAGCGATACCCGATCCCGCGCACATTGAGGATGTGGTGCGGGTTGCTGGGGTCCGGCTCCAGCGAGTCGCGCAGCTCATGGATGTGCCATTTGGCTAGTTCCTGCGCCTCGCGCCGATCCGCCTGATAGCCCTGCGCCTCGGTCACCAAGGTTTGGTAATCCACCACATCCGGCGCGTGGCGGGTGAGGACCACCAGATAGTCAAAAGCCGAGGGCGGCAGCGTGAGGTCCCGCTCGCCAAACAGCGCGCGGCGGGCCTGCAAATCCACGGTCAGCGTGCCGCGCTTGAGAAAGCGGTCGTTGGGCAAGGCGGCCGGCGAGGCGGTGGGCAGCAGGCTCTCCTCCAGCCGGCGGAGCTCATCCTGCAGGCCCGCGATCTGCGCCTGCAGTTCGCGCCGGCGGCGCTCGACGATCTGCTTCTTGAGGATGTTCTCGGTGCGCGCCAGCAGGAACTCGGGATTGAGGGGCTTGAGCAAGTAATCGGCCGCCCCCAGCCGCATCGCCTCGATGGCGGTCTCCAGGGACGCGAACGCCGTAAACATGACCACCGGCATCTGGGGATACAACTGCTGGACCTCGCGCAGGACTTGCAAGCCGTCCATCTCCGGCAGATGAATGTCCAAATAGGTCAGGTCATACGAAGAGGCCGCCAGGCGCTGCAGGCCTTCCGGCCCGGTGGCGGCGGCGGTCACTTCACAGCCGGCCTGGCGCAGGATGCGCGTTAAAGTCTGGCGCAGGCTGGGCTCGTCCTCGATAATCAAAACGCGGCCTGAGAGTGTGGTCATACGCCTCTCCTTGCAGAATAGAATCAGGCGGCGGGGTCGGCGCTGCCCGCGACCTCGGCCCGCACCACCGGCAGCCAGACGCGAAACGTACTGCCCTGACCCAAGCGGCTGTCAACTTCCACGCGCCCCAAATGGCGCTGGATGATCTCGTGGGTGATAAACAGCCCCAAGCCGGTGCCGCCCTCTTTCTTCGTAAAAAACGGCTCGAAGATGCTGGGCAAGTCGGCCGGGTCGATGCCGGCGCCGGTGTCGCTGACCGTCACCAGCACTTCGCCCTGCTCCGGCAAGTGCCGGGTTTGGACCGTCAACTGGCCGCCGGCCGGCATGGCTTCCACGGCATTGAGGCTGAGGTTCAACAAGACCTGCTTTAGCTGGTCGCGGATGCCCGGCACGGGCGGCAAGCCGGCCGCCGGCTCAAAGACAAACCGCACCTGGCTGTGGCGCAGGTGGGTGGCGATCAGCCGTTGAACGTCTTCGATCAGCACATTCACCATCTCCGGCCGGAACTGCTCGGCGGAGGCCGGCCGGTAGGTCTCGCGCAGGCGGCTGATCAGCTCAGCCATGCGGTCGGCCTCGGTCAACGCCACCTGCAAATCCTCGCGCGATTGCGGCCCCAGCGCGGCCTCCTGCTTCACCAGATAGAGCGAGTTCTGGATGGCCTGCAGCGGGTTGTTCAGCTCGTGCGCCACGGAGGCCACCAGCCGGCCCATGGCCGCCAGCTTCTCGGTCTGCACCAGGCGCGCGCGCATGGATTTTTCGTAACGCAGCGATTTTTCCAGATCCGCGTACAGGCGCGCGTTCTGGATGGCCAGCGAGGCCTGCCCAATGAACCCGACCAGTTTCTGCGCGTGTTCGGCGCGGTAGAAGCCCGGCTCCAGCTTATCCAAGGAAAAGAACGCCACCGCGCCTTCGGATTGGATCAGGATGGGCGCGCCCAGCCAGGAGCGCGCCGGCGCCGCGATCTCCCGCGGCAGCCAATGCGGGTCGGCGCGCACATCCGGCACCGCCAGCGGCTGGCCCGTCTGGGCCATGTGCCGCAAGCGCGGGAGGGCGGCCACCTCCAGGGACAGGCCGCGCACGGCCTGCACCAGCTCCGGGCCAAAGCGGTCGTAACCGCGCAGGCGCGCGGTGCGGGCGCGGCCGGTCTTGGGATCAACCAGCAGCAGCAGGGCGGCGTCATACGGCACCAGCCGGCCGATCTGCTCCAAGAGCCGGTCCAGAATCTGCTCGAAGACCAGGGTGGAGCTGAGGATCTTGCCGATGTCGCCCAGGCTCTCGGCATCCCGGCGGGCCGCGCTCTCCGCCGACAGCAGGCGGGCGTTTTCAATGGCCAGGGCCGCCTGCAGGCCCAGCGTCTTGAGCAGCTGCTCATCGTCGGTGGAGAAGGCGTACCGCTCCACGCTCTGCACGCTGATGGTCCCCAGCCGGCGGTCGCCGCTCTGCACCGGGGCCACCAACAGCGAGCGCAGATTCGGGATGCGGCTGGAGGGCAGGTAACGCGGGTCGGTGAGGATATCCGCGACATTGATGGACACGCCTTCGGCCATCACGCGGCCGGCGATGCCCTCCCCCGGCCGCATGGACAGCTCCGAGCGGGTGAGCCGCTCCAGGCTGGAGAAGGCGGCCGGCCGCAGGGCCTGCGCGTCGGCGTCCAGCAGGTGGATGACGGCGCGCTGGACGCGCGGGATGATCTGCCGCGCGGCGTCCACGATCATCTGCAGAATCTGGTCGAGGTTGTGGGTCTCATTGAGCGCCTGGCTGATGACGCTCATCGCCTCGCTCTCCTGCAGCCGGCGCTGAATGCGGGCGTGCTGGCGGGCGTTGCCAATGGCGATGGCGGCCCAGCTGGCCGCGGCCGTCAATAGCTCCGCCTCGCCTGGCCGGGTGGCGGGCGGGGTGGTATAGAGCGCTTCCAAGACGCCGATCACCTGGCCTTGCCAGTGCAGCGGCGCCGCCAGCAGCACGCGGGCCGGCGCCGAGCCAAACTGTTCCAGCGGCGGGTGCAGCGCTGCCAGCTGGTCGGCCGCGTACGCCAGCACCGGGGCGGACGTCTGCAGCACCTGGCCGGCGAGGCCGGCGCCGCTCGGCATCCGCTGGCCGACCAGCGCGGCGGCCTCCGCGCCCCCGACCGCGGCCAGGCTGATTTGATCGGCTTCGACCAGCAGGATCGCGACGCTGTCGGCCGCCAGCAGGAGCTTGGCCTCCGCCAGCACGCGGTCCAGCACAACGGCCTGATCCAGGCTGGAGGCCGCCGCCTGCCCCAGCTGCACCAGCGCGGCCAGTTGGCGCGCGCTCTTTTCAACTCCGGCTTGATACGGCAAGGGGCTGACCCGGCGTTCCATCACGTCAGGGCGCGAGCGTGGGCGCGGCCGAGCCCACCGGCTCGCCGCGTGCGTAACAGAGGATGCCGTCGATGATGCCCTGCGCCACGCGCTGCGGCTCCTCGGTCAGGATTTTGCGGTCCAGGTTGAGGAAGCCAGTCTCGATGATGGCGGCCGGGGTGGTGTCCGCGATCTCGTAGAAGCTGTGATACTGCGTCATGTCCCGGGTGACCGTATTGGCGTGGAAGCTCAGGCCGGTGACGGCGGCATAGCGCTCGGTCAGACAGGCGGCCAGCCGCGCCGAGTCATTGCGCGCGCGGCTTTCCAGGGCGCCGGCCACCTTATAGCCGGTGGCCAGGTCATTAATGTATTCGCACGAGTCGTTGTGGATCGAGACCAGGGCGATGGATTGGTATTGCTCCAGCTGGTTGTCGAACTCATCCAGCAGATCCACCTGGAAGCCGCTGGCCTCCAGCCCGACCTTGACACGGGTGGCGATATCCAAGTTCACCTGGGCTTCGGTTAACCCGTCCGGGCAGACGGCGCCGGCGTCGTTGCCTTTATGTCCGGCCACCAGCCCCACCCGCGGCAAGGCCCGGACCGGCGTGACGGTCGGCGGGAGCGGGGTGTTGCTCACCACCTCCACGCGCTGGAAATCCAGCGCGCCGGCCAGCTGGGACATCAGCGTCGCCGGCGAGAAGACCCCCGGTGTCCACACGGTAAAGACGGTGGCCAGGGTGAGGCCGACGACGACCACCAGCCCCACCTGCCGCAGCGCCTGGGTCAGAATATAGAGGAATGAAGCCGGACGTTGCACGGCGCGAATAGTACACGCGCGGCAAGTTTCGGGCAAGTGAGCGCCGGGACAGCGGCCCGGCGCTTGCCGGCGCCGGCCAACCGCGCTATAGTGCCGCCATCATGGCTGCCCCCGCCGCGCCCCGCCGCCGCGCCGCCAATCGACTCGCCGCTTTCCGCCACGCCTTTCACGGCTGGTGGTATGTGGTGCGGACCCAGGAAAACGCCTGGATTCATGCGCTGGCCTCGGCCGCGGTATTTGTCATGAGCGGCTGGCTGGGGCTGGACCCCACCCAGTGGGCGATTATCTTTTTGACGGTCGCCCTGGTCTGGGCCTCGGAATTCATCAACACTTCCATTGAAGCCACGGTGGACCTGGCCTCGCCCGAGCTCCACCCCTTGGCCAAAATCGGCAAGGATGTGGGCGCCGCCGCCGTACTGGTGGCCGCGCTTAACGCCGTGATCGTGGGCCTGCTGATCCTGGGGCCGCCGCTGTGGACCAAATTAGTTGAGTGGTATAGCCGTCTGGTGGTCAAGTAGCCGGGTGGTCCCAGCCGCTGACCCGCCGGCCCGCGGACGCCGCCGCCATTCTACCCGCCGACCAAGCGATCAAACTCATGGACGTTGACATCGAGCTGTATCGCCGGGAAGTGCCTGTCTCCCTCCAGCCGCTGGTGCGCCTGAGCGCCATTGATATCTCGCCGGAGCGGCCGGCCCGGACGCTGGTCTTTATCCACGGCTTCGGCGGCAACGCCACGCAATGGAAGTATCAGCTCCAGACCTTCTCAGACGAATCGCGCGTCATCGCCCTGGATCTGCGCGGCTTTGGCCTCTCGGACAGGCCGGCCGGCGCCCGCTACACCATGGACGAGTTTGTGGCCGACATCGACCAGGCCATGACCGTGCTGGGCGTGCGCGGGCCGTTTGTCCTGCTGGGCCACTCCTTCGGCGGCGCCATCGTCACCGAATACGCGCGGGCGCACCCGGAGCGCGTGGCCAAACTGGTGCTGATCGCATCGGCGGGCGAATACCGGCTCAACGCGTTCCTGCGCTGGGCGCTGCGCCTGCCGGCGGCCGTGCTCAACATCGCCCACGCCCTGTATCTCAAGCAGGCCCTGGCCTCCACGCCAGCCGTCCTCAAGACCATGTTCGCCAACAACCTGGCGCACTGGAACGGCTGGGCCATGTTCCGCGACCTGCGCGTCCCCACCCTGGTGATCCGCGGCAACCGCGACCGGGTGCTGGCCGCCCGCGACTTCGAGGAAGTGGCACGCGTGATCCCCGACGCCGAGGAGGTGAATGTGGGGGTCGGCGCGCACATGGTGATGCTGGAGCGGCGCGAGGCCGTCAACCGCGCCCTCGAACGGTTTGTGGCCGGCCGCAAGGGCCGGCGCGAGGCCAGCGACTGGGACGCCCGCGAGCGGCTGCGCGCCGAGCGCCCGTGGCTGGACCATTACGACGCCGGCGTGCCGTACACCATTGGCGTGCCGGAGATCCCCATCTATCGCCTGCTGCGCTCGGCCGCCCGGCGCTTCCCGCTCAAGACCGCCATCATTTTTGAAGGCGCGCACATGACCTACCGGCGCCTGAACCGTGAATCCTCGCGCCTGGCCAACCTGCTGCGCCGGCTGGGCGTGCAGAAGGGCGAGAAGGTGCTGATCCTGCTGCCCAATCTGCCGCAGACCGTCATCGCCTACTACGGCGTGCTTAAGATGGGGGGCGTGGTGGTCTTCAGCACGCCGCTGTCCGAGCCCGGCGAACTGGCGCGCCAGGTGCGCGAGGCCGGCGCCAGCGTGCTGATCACGCTCACGCGCCTGGCCGAGACGGCGCGCACAGTGAAAGCCCAGACCGGCCTGCGCCAGATCATCTTCACCAACGTCAAAGACTATCTCCCGCCGCTGGCCTGGCTGGCCTTCACGCTGACGCGCGAAGTCCGCGAAGGCCACCGCCTGCCCTTCGCCCTGGAGCCGGGCATGTCTCTGCTGGCCGCCGAGCTGTACAAGCAGGAGCCGCACGCGCCGGAAGTGGAGATCCGCCCGGACGAGCTGGCCCTGATCCAGTTCACGTCCGGCACCACCGCCCAGCCCAAGGGCGTCATGCTCAGCCACCGCAACCTGATCGCCAACACCCTCCAGACCCGGCATTGGATCCCGGCGCTCAAAGAAGGCCGCGAGACCTTTCTCTCCGTCCTGCCGTTCTCGCACGTCTACGGCATGACGGCGGCCATGAACGTGCCGGTGGTGCTGGCCGCCACCATGGTAATCCTGCCGACCTTTGCCACCGAGCAGGTGCTGCGCGCCATCCGGCGCTACCGGCCCACCTTGTTTCCGGGCGTGCCGACCATGTTCCTGGCCATCAACAATTTCCCGCATGTGCGGCGCTACGGGATCGACTCGATCAAGGCCTGTCTCTCGGGCGCGGCGCCGCTGCCGGTGGAAGTGCAGGAGGCGTTTGAGAAGCTGACGCGCGGCCGGCTGGTGGAGGGCTACGGCCTGACCGAGGCCACCACCGTCACGCATTCCAACCCGCTGGGCGGCCGGCGCAAGATCGGCTCCATCGGCCTGCCGCTGCCGTCCACCGAGGCCAAGATTGTGGATGTGCTGACCGGGCGCGCCCTGCCGGCCGGCCAACTGGGCGAGCTGGCCATCCGCGGCCCGCAGGTGATGCTGGGCTACTGGAACGCGGAGGTGGCCGAGACGCCGGCGGTGCGCGACGGCTGGCTGATGACCGGGGACCTGGCGCGCATGGACGCGGACGGGTATGTGGAAGTGGTGGCCCGCAAGCGCGAGATGATCCTGGCCGGCGAGTACCAGGTTTACCCGCGCGATGTCGAAGAAGTCTTGTACGAAAGCCCCAAGGTCAAGGAAGTGGCCGTGGTGGGGGTGCAGAAACCGCTCTGGCCCTTCCAGCGCGTCAAGGCCTTTGTGGTCCCGCGCGAAGGCGTGACCCTGAACGAGGCCGAGCTGATCGCGCTCTGCCAGCGCCGGCTGGACGAGTACGCGGTGCCGTGGCAGATCGAGTTCCGGCGCGAGCTGCCGAAAAACTTTGTGGGGAAAGTAATTCGGCGGCTGCTGGTGGAAGAATGACGTGAGAGGTGCGAAGCGGGAGGTGGCCGCTCTCATACTTCGAACATCCGACCTCTCACCTCGCTGATGTGGAGACAAACCCGATGGCTAAAAAACTCTTCGTGGGCGTTGACCTGGGCGGGACAAGCATCCGCGCCGGGGTGGTGGATGCCAAGGGCAACGTGCTGGGGCTGGAGAAGCGCAAGACGCAGCCGGAGCTGGGCTTGGACGGGGTCTGCGAACGGCTGGCCGGCGCCGTCGAACGCGCCGCCAAACAAGCCGGCCTGAAGCGCAAAGACCTGGCCGGCCTGGGCGTGGGTGTCCCCGGCCCGGTGGATCAGGCGACCGGCACGGTGCGGGTGGCCGTCAACCTGGGCAAAGACTGGAAAAACGCGCCGCTGGCGGATATCCTCCAGCGCCGCCTGGGCGTGCCGGCGTTCATCGACAACGACGTGCGCGTGGGCGCGCTGGGCGAGCACCGCCACGGCGCCGGCCAGGGCCTCCAGGATATGATCGCCATCTTTGTGGGGACCGGCATCGGCGGCGGGATTATCCTGGATGGGAAATTGCGCCCCGGCTTCCGCGGCGGCGCCGGCGAGGTCGGCCACACCATTGTCAACGGCAACGACGGCGTGCTGGACGCGCACGGCCAGCCCGGCGCCGTGGAGCCCATCGCCAGCCGCACCGGCATGCAGCGCCAGGTATTGGAGCGCGTGGCGCGCGGCCAGGCCAGCGTGGTCCCAGAGCTGATCGAGAGCGTGGGCGGCGGCCGGCTGACCAGCCGCGTCATTTATGAAGCGCTGCGGCAAAAAGACCCGGTGATGCTGGAAGTGCTGGCGCTGGCCGAGCACACGCTGGGCGTGCTGGCCGGCAACCTGGTCAACATCCTGGACCCGGAGTTGATCGTCTTCGGCGGCGGCGTCACCGAGCGGTTGGGCGAGCGCTTTGTGGGACCGATCCGCAAAACGGCCCAGGCGCATTACATCAACAAAACCGACCTGCAGAAAGTCAAGATCGTGCCGGCGGCCCTCAAGGACTTGAGCGGCGTGGTCGGCGCGGCGGTGCTGGCCCGGGAGAAGCTGTAGCCATGGACCTCTTACGCGCGTTCACGGACGCCGATTTGCGCGCGCTGGCGGACCTGCTGCGCGCCCGCAAGATCGCCACGCTGGGGACCCTGCACGCCGGCGCCCCCAATGTCGGATTGGTGCTCTTCGCGCCGGCGCCGGATTTTTCGGCTTGTTATCTGCATCTGAGCCGGCTGGCCCTGCACACCCAAGACCTGCACGCCCACCCGGCCGCCGGCTTGCTGATCGCCGAACGCGATTCGGACACGCGCAACCCGCAGACCCTGGCGCGCGTGGCGTTACAGGGCCAGACCGAGGTCCTCACCTCCACGGCCCCGGACTATGCCGCGGCCCAAGCCGTGTACCTAGAGCGCTTCCCGGCCGCGCGGTTCAACTTCACCCTGCCGGATTTCAGCCTGTTCCGCTTCACGCCGGCCGCCGGCCGGTTTGTGGCCGGCTTCGGCCAGGCCTTCGCCGTCACCGCCGAGGACCTGCGGCGGGCGGCCGCCGCCTGAAGCCCTCCCCCGTTACATGACTCATTGGGTCGCGATTGGTGACTATTGTCAATTGCTGGCGCCCGCCCCCTCGCGTAAAACTCAGCCATCCTGTGAGAAATCTGACCGGCGTTGGTGGCCTGCTCGTCGCTTCATCTTAACCGTCTCGCTGTTCGCCTCATCCCCTCCATAAGGCGCGCGGCGCGTTTTCGATTCCGGGCGCTGACGCGCCGGCTGGGGCCGCTGGTGCTGCTGCTGGCCGCCGGCCTGGTCTCCTTCACCCCCAGCGGCAGCGCCATCTGCTGGCCGCTGCTGGATGGCCGCCACCTCCACATCGGCTGGAGCATGCACGCCGGCCACCCCACCGATACCCTGACGGTCTATATCCACGCGGCGCGCGCGCCGCTGGACACCGCCGCGCTGACGGTATTCTCCGCCGAGCATACGCCCGGCGCGGTGACCGCCCCCAACCAGCTCGCGCCTTTGTACACCTGGCGCTGCCCGGCGGAGCGGCCGGCCGCCGGGTTGTGGCACCGGCTGGGCGATCACGCCTGTCTGGCCCGCACTTATGCTGAGCCGCCGGAGCCGCCCCCTCCCCGCGCCGGCTGAACGACCGCCATCCGTCATGCGCACCCTCGTTCCAGATTAACCCAGCCTGTGAGCGCGCGGCCGGCCGGCGATGTGAGATCGCGCCCGCCCCCGCTTACTGATCCCGGAGATTTCCAACCATGCGTCGCTTTGCATTTGTTTTAACTGTTTTCGCCCTGGCCGTCGCCGCGTGCGCGCCGGCCGCCACCCCCGCGCCGACCGCCGCGCCGGCCGGCTTGCAAGTGGTGGAGGCCTGGGCCCGCGCCGCCATGATGGCGCCGGCGGCGGGGGCCATGGCCACTGCTACCCCGGCCGCCATGATGGAGGCCACGCCCGCCGCTGAAGGCATGGGCATGGGCATGGACGGCGTCAACAGCGCCATCTACATGACCATCCAGAACCCGTCCGCCACCGCTGACCGCCTGATCAAGGCGCAGAGCGACGCCGCCCAGGTGGTCGAACTGCACACGATGGCCGAGGATAACGGCGTGATGCGGATGCGCCCGGTGGAGGCCGTGGACGTGCCGGCCCAGGGCGAGGCCGTGCTGAAGCCCGGCGGCTTTCACGTGATGCTCTTGGGGATCACGCGCGACCTCAAGGTCGGCGACAAGGTCTTGGTCACGCTGACTTTTGAGAAGAGCGCCCCGCTGACGGTGGAAGCCGTCGTGCGCGAGAATTAACCGCTTCCCAGCGGCTGAGGCGGTCCGCGCGGGCCGCCTCGGCCCTCCCCAAGGAGTTGAGATGAAACGCTTCGCCTTACTGGCTGGCGGTCTGGTGGCGGGCCTGGCCCTGACCGCCCTGGCTTTCCTTTGGTACCGCTCGACGCAGCCGCCTGAGCTGCATGGGATGCTCCTGGAACAGACCAATCCCGCGCGGGATTTCACTTTGACAACCGTCGGCGGCCGGCGCGTCAGTCTGAGCGAGTTCCGTGGAAAAGTGGTGCTGGTGTACTTTGGCTATACCTTTTGCCCAGACGCCTGCCCGGCTACGTTGTACGCCGTCAAAAAGGCTTTCCAGGCTCTGGGGGACCAAGCGGACCGCGTGCAGATGATCATGATCTCGGTTGACCCCGGCCGCGACACGCCTGATGAAGTGAACGCCTATGCCCAGCGGTTTGACAAGCGCTTTCTGGGGGTGACCGGCCCGGAGGCCGAGGTCCTGGAGATCGCCGCCCTTTTTGGGGTGATCTTTGAAAAACACGCCGGCAGCGCGGCCACCGGGTATCTCATTGACCACACGGCCTCGCTGATGACGGTGGATGCGCAGGGGCATCTCCGGCTCATCTTCCCCTACGGCGTGAAGGGCGAGGATATCGCCAGCGACGTGCGCTACTTGCTAGCGCGTTGAGACCGGCGGACGACCCTCGTCATCCGCGGCCGGCCCAGCCCGGCGAGCGCCGTTGAAAACCGGTTACTGACGGCGCAACTTGCGGAGGCCCACGGCCAACCCGGCGCCTAACGGCAGCCCGAGAGCCAGCGTGGGGACAAGCATCAGCCACGGGCTGGTGGGGGAACGCACATCCAGCGCCACTGAGCCGCTCGAATGCACGGAACAGTTATAGTCGAACTTGTTAACGGTCTTTAGAACCACGGAAGCCGTTGTCCCGGCTGGGAGCCAAAAGGGCCCAATCTGGTGGTTCGCGCTGTCCTTATTGTGAAACACCAGTTGATCGCCGACGACATAGACCGAGTCATTCGGGATCACGGTCACCTCCCCGCCGCCAGCCAGCAGCGCCGCCGTGCCGGCCGGGATGACGTACTCGATTTTTTTCGGCCCACGCGCTGTATCGCCAAACACGATCGGCCAGGCCAGCAGGCTAAGGGCGCCCATGCTGAGCGGGCCGAGCACAAAAATAGCCAAGGCGGGCCAGAGAGCGCGGGGGTTGGGAGAAGTGGCTAAAGAGACCATTTTGTTATTTTACCCAAAGTTCGCCGCCCGGCCGCCTTATCTGCAATAAAGCAGAATTCTCGCGAGCCGGCTGGTCAAGTCCGATCCGCCTTCCAAGCCCGATCATCAGGCTTGGCCAAACCCGCGTCCACTCCGAAACTAAAGCGAACGCGAAACCAACCTCGCTGACCCGCGCCTTGGCTTGGCCGCCCATGGTGGTTAGGCAAGCCCCCGGCGGCTAAACACGACGCCCGTCTGTCTCCCGGAGGAGCGCAGACGGGCGTCGTTGGTTATTGAGAGAGCCCGGAGCTTCTGGTGAAGCCCGGCCAGGATCCTCGCTGGCCTCCCAGCCGGGCTGCTTTCAGCCGCCCCTTGGGGCTACGGAAGGGTCACCGCCGTGAGCGTGTTCGACCACCCCGAGGTCCCGGTAGCATTGCGGGCGCGCACCCGGTAGAAGAAGGTCCAGTTCGCGCCCAGTCCGGCGTTGAGATACACGGTCGTGTTGGCGGGCACGATGGCCAGCGTCGCAAAGGCCGCGCCTCCGGTCCGGCGCTGGATTTCGAAGTCAACCTCGTTGGTGCTGTTGTCGTTCCAAGCGAGGCTGATGGAGGCGTTGGTGCGGGCCGTCAGCCTCAGGTTGGAGGGCGCCGCCGGCAGCGCGGGGATGGCCACGCTGGCCGTGTTCGACGGGGCCGAGGCATCGTCGGGATTGGGCACCGTGTTCACGGCGACCACGTAATACGCATACGAGGAGCCGGCCGTCTGGTTGGGGGTGGTGTACACCACTGCGCCGCCTGTCGCGGTGCGCTGGGCGGCGGTGCGGTTGACCGTCCCAAGCTGGCTGAACGCTCCCCCGTTGGCCGAGCGCCAGACCTGGAAGAGGTTCTCGTTGTTGGAGGCATCCGTCCAGGTCAGTCTGACGCGGGTGGATCCAGCCACCTGAACCGCCGTCAGATTAGTGGGCGTGGCCGTGCCCGAGAAGGGTATGACCACGGTGGCCTGGTTCGAGGGGGCCGAGGCCCCGGCGGAGTTCGTGGCCTTCACCTGGTACGTGTAGGTGTTGCCGCGGGCGATCGTGGTGTCAACGAAGCTGGCGACGTTAGCGGCCAGGGTCATCAGGTTGGCGAAGGCGCCGCCGTTCACCGCGCGCTCGATCACGAAGCCGGTCTCGTTCGCGGCGGTGCTCGTCCAGGCCAAGTTGACCTGGGTGGGCGCCTGGGCCGGCTGAGCCACAGCCGTCAGATTGGCGGGGGCCGCCGCCAGCGTCGTGGCGTACCCAGCCGACTCGGTCGTCACCACCGGGAAGCCCGGCACGTTGGTGTCGCCGACCGTGTTTTCGGCGACGACGCGGTACCGGTCGCCGACCTGGAGGCCGGGGTCAACCCAGGTGAACACTTCGCCGCTGGAGGCCGGATCGCTCAGCAGGCGGAGTTCGCGCCACACCTCGGTCCAGGTGACCCCATCCGCCGACTTCTCGACGGCGAAGGCCGTCTCCGACAGGGAGTTGTCGATCCAGGTCAGGGTGTTCGTGGCGGGATCGAACGTGACCCCCGGCGCCACCGGCGGTAGCGCCAGCAGCACGGGCCGCATCATGTCCATTTCTTCGTGCGACAAGATGTGGCAGTGGTAGACGTATTCCCAGCCGAAGTTGATCAGGCGGTTGAACACCTGCACGGGGTTGCCCTGCGGGTCGGCCAGCAGGCCCGGGGAGAGTTCAACATCGGCCGGCATCATCGGGCTGATCAGGTGCACGCTGTTGGGGAGGTCGAAGGGCACCTGCGGGATGATCGGCCGCAGGGCGACGATGGTGTCCTCCAGCGGCGCCATCCGCACCGTGTCTTTCCAGCCGAGCTCATTGGCCTCGGTCGGGATGATGATGTTGTCCCACGTGACGCGGTTCAGCAGCTGCACGTCGAACAGGTGGAAGTGGATCGGGTGCGTGTCCACGCCGTTGTGCGTGACGCGCCAGATCTGCGTCCCGTCGCTGGCGGTGGAGATGGGCGTGATCTTGACGTCGCTGACGGGGTTGCCGTTGGCGTCGTAGGTCACCATCGCCTTCGGCAGATTGGTGCCGTCGATCAGCTCCGTGGGCGAGGCCGTGTACGGGTAGAGCGTGACGTTCTGCGCGCCGGGGGTGGGCGGCTGGGCCTCGACGCCCAGGTTCGCCTGCATGCGCCCGAACTCATCGAACGTCGTGGCGTTCATCTCGTCATGGATGGCCTTGGGCTGCACCGGCAGCGTCATCTTGGCGTTGGGCGCCTTGAGGGTGTTGAAGCTAAAGCTCATCGTGTCGTTCACACGGAGCAGGCCGTCGCAGCGCGTCAGGGTGCCGCCGGCCACATTGCAGTTGCTGCTGGCCGCGAAGTTGGTGCCATAGGCCGAGTTGTAGGCCGCCTGCCCGACGATGATTGGGTGCTGGCCGCTCTCGAACACGCCCGTGCCGGCGGCGTTGTGCTTGAACGCGTTCTGGAGCTTGATCAGGTTGTAGGCCGGCGCCGGCGCGGCCGCCGCGATCTTGACCTGCATGATGGTGCGGGTGTTGGGGCCGTAGCCAGGCAGGATCGTGGGCGCGCCGTTCGGGCTGAGGTCCGGGGCGCCGGTGTAGTAGTCATAGGTGGACACGCGGGCCGGGAAGGCGGCCGGCGCGTCGTTGTACAGGATCAGGGTCTTGCCCGCGTACTTCGAGAAGTCGACAATGACGTCGGCGCGCTCGGCCGGCGCCAGCAGGAGCGAGTGCTTGTCCACGTTGCCGACGTCGAAGCGGGTCGGGTCGGTGATCCAGGTCGTCGGCTGCTGGCCGTCGATCACCGCCGGGGCCGGCAGGAAGCCGCCCTCGGTGCCGATCTGGATCCAGTCCGGGCCGGCGGTACCCAGAACCGGGGTGGGGAAGACGTTCGGGTCGGTCTGGGCGGCCTCGAGCTCGGCCGGGTTGAGGGCGACTTCGGTCGCGCCGATCACCTCGCCATTGGCGTTCAGGCTGGTGCTGGCCGTGCTGTTGTCGCCGACATACCACTGGAAGTTGAAGAAGCGGTCGTTGGCCGCGCTCAGGATGCGCAGGCGGTAGGCCTTGGGCTCCAGCGTCAGGGTCGGGTAAGCCACGCCGTTGACGATGGGCGTGTCGTTGAACTGCTCCATGCCGGCCGAGATGTTCGGCGTGCCCGGGATTTGCGCCGGCTCACAGAAGGGATCGGTGTCGTACTGCCAGGTCGCCGGGTCGTCCAGGTTGCAGGGCACGGCCAGCGGCGTCGACCAGTCGTCGGCAGTGTCGCGGATCCCGTCCGGCCCAATGGGATCCATGTTGTAGTACGGGTTCGCGATCGGGCCGAAGACGGTGTTGCCGGCCGGCGGCCAGAACCAGGGGCCGTACATCCAGCGGCCGTAGGCGCTCATGCCGGACGGGTCACCCGGGTTCTGGGCGGGCATGTAAACATGGTGGTACCAGAAGTTCCCGTAACCGCCCCACTTGGCGGCATCCCAGGTCGGATCCTGGGCGGCGAGTTGAGCGGCGCCCGGGACGAAGGTCTTGTCCTGGATGACCAGCGGGATCTGGTCGGCGGGGATGGTGCTGCTGTTGACCAGCGCCTGCTCGGTGCTGTCGGTGATCAGGTAGCCGGCGGCCTCGCCCGCGTACACGTTCAGGCGCGTGATGCCCCACGAGTGGTCGTGGTAGAAGAGGAGCCGGGCGCTCTGCTGGTTGGTGTAGTAGAACGTCTGGCAGCCGTCATCGGCGGCGTTGCACACGTCCATGTCGGGGACGTTTTCAACCGCCACGCCCTCGGGCCAGGTGGTGTCCTCGCCGGCCGGGGTAATCCACTGATGCGGCGTGCCATCGCTGATCCAGGGGGAGATGCCGCCATGCAGGTGCAGGGTGGCGCGGTTCTGTTTGAAGCACTCGGACATACCCGCGGCGTCAACGGCCTGCGGGTCGCTGGTGCACGTCGGGTTGCGGATCTCGTCCAGGACGCTGCTGTTATTGACGGGGGCCGCCATCTCCATCGGGCCCATGCCCGAGCCCATCATCGTGGAGTCGACCGGCAGGAACAGCTCGCCGCCGACGCCGGTGGGCAGGAAGTTGTGGAAGACGATGCGGACGGGCTTATTCTTGGTCGCGGCCAGGGTCGGCCCCAGGTACTGGGGCGGCGTGACGGCATAGACCTGTTGGCCGTTGAGGGTAACCGCGACCTGGGTGCCATCGAGCATTTCATTGGTCAGCGGATAGTGCTGGCTGATGGAGGCGTTCGCGGCGGTCTCCAACTGCACATAGCCGCGGACCAGAGTGGGCGGCAGGCTGGACGAGAAGCTGGTTCGGTATTGCACCAGGCCGATCACGTACTCGTCGGCGTTGACGCCGTTGTAGATCTTGGATTCGGGCACCCCGAGCGGGATGTACTTGCCCGTGGTCGGGCAGGCCGGCGGCAGGCACAAGCCGGGCAGGCTGTCCGTGAACTTCTTGATGCCGCCCCCGGTGATGTAGCCGGAGCCGCCGTTGATCAGGGTGATGGCGGTGACGGCGCCGACGTCGGTCGTGGCCGCCGCGGTCGCGCCGGAGCCAATACCGCTGGCGTCGGTGATGGTCACGGCCGGCGCCGAGACATAGCCCGCGCCATAGGTGTCGACTACGATGGTCTGGATCGTCAGCGTGGCCGTGGCCATCGCGCCGGCCCCGCCGTTATTGATGGGGTCAAAAGCGGTGCCGTCACGGACGACGACGCCCGGGGCGGTGGAATACCCGGAGCCGGGGTTATCCACGACAATGCCGGTGATCGCGCCGGTGGCCTGGTCCCACTCTGCGTGAGCCGTGGCCTGCATCCCGTTGGGATCGTCGGGGAAGTCGATGTCAACGGTGGGGAACGTGTAGCCGCTGCCCGCGTTGTCCAGCGTGATAGCCGCGACCCCGCCGAAGGCGGTTGCAGTGGCCTGGGTCACCGGCGGGATGGCCGAGGTATCTAGGATATCGGCCGCGAAGGAGTAGGTGCGCGCCTGGGCGAAGAGGGGGATATTGCCGCCGAGCGTGAGCGTGTCGTTCGCAGCGGGCGCGGCCGGCACCGGGTAGCCGATGATGTCGCCGCCAGTAAAGTCAAAGGGGACGCCCTGGCCATAGAAGGCGAGCTTATCGCCGGCCTGCACCGGGACATCCGGGAGCGGGTAAGTGACGGCTTCGCCGGCCGGGTTGACGAGCGCCGGGACCGTCAGCGCCCCACTGTCGAAGGCCACCGTGTATTCGTCGGGGGTCCCGGTGGGGCGCAGCACATAGGCATGGAACGACAACCCCGCCGAGGGCTGGGAGCCGCTGCCGCTCTGAGCCTGGTTCCAGGTCTGGACGTTCTGCAGCACCCCGGTCGGCAGGTCCGTGGGCAGGACGATAAAGACCGTGGTCGCATTGTCGGTGGAATCAGCGCGCGTCTGCAGCGCATTACCGACCGCCACGACCGTGCCGGCGGCGCCGCCGCCCGAGAACGTGACGACGGGGGCGGTGTAGTCCGCGCCGCCCACGCCCAGGGTGACGCCCGTGACGGCGCCGGAGGTCATCACCGTCGCTGTGGCGCCGGCGCCGGAGCCCGCGCCCGTGATGGTCACATTCGCGAACGTGTAGCCGCTGCCCGGATTGGTGATGTTGATCCCGGTGATGGTGCCGTTCGCGCCGACCGTGGCCTGGGCCGCGGCGCCCATGCCGTTGCCCGTAATTTCGACGGTGGCGTCAGGAAGCGTGAACGGGCTGTTGGCCCAGTTGGGGGCCGGCCCAAAATAGTGCGGAACCTGGGTTTCATCGGTGGCGATGACTGGGGCGGCATTAGCCACCTCGAGCTTAAAGCCGAGCGAGGCGCCGGTGCCCTGGAAAAGCAGGGAAACGACGACTATAAGCGAAATCGCAAAGTTAAGAGTTTTGCTCTTGGTCACAGTGAGGTCCTCAAGAATTGAATGGCAGTGATAGTAGTCAGCCACGTGTCTTTAGCAGAGTGGGTCGGTGTTCTCCTTCTGTTTGGTGAAAGTAGAAGCTCGCAAGCGTGACAAGTCTGTGCTCAGACAGAGTTTCAGATCGGCGCGCACGGTGGATTGGAGCGGCGGGTGCCAAATCCGGCTCATCCTTCTTGGTAGGGCTGTGCGTGTCAGGGTATGATGTTGTGAAACTAATCAGGCAAAAAACGACTAGGATATTTTGATCAAGTGGGGAAGCAAAATATATAGCGATTCGCGGTCATTAAAGGACTAGATCGCCGACTAGTACTTTAAAGTACATTGAGGCGAAGCGGAGTGTATAGCCGGCGGCGCCCA
>JAGOBN010000354.1 GCA_017999235.1 Anaerolineales bacterium
CGTCCACGGTCTCATCCGGGGCGCCGATGACCAGCATCGGGGAGCCGATTGGGACCGGCTTGCCGACCTCCACGACCCAGCCCTTGACGACGCCGCCGGTGCAGGCTTCCAATTCGACGGTGGCTTTGTCGGTTTCAATCTCGGCGATGATCTCGCCTTTGGCCACCGCGTCGCCCACCTGCTTGAGCTTGCGGACGAGGGTGCCTTCCGTCATGTCAAAACCGAGTTTGGGCATCGGGACAACTTCAGCCATGGGTGCTCCACAAAAGACGCCAGCGGTTGAGCGCGGCGCCGGCGGATTATAGGACGGACTTGACGCCGGCGATCACATCCGCCACCTGCGGGATGGCGGCGCGTTCCAGGTTGGCGGCGTAGGGCAGGGGGACTTCTTTTTGCGCCACCCGCTTTACCGGCGCGTCCACGTAATCAAAACACTCTTCGTAGATGCGCGCGGCCACTTCGCTGCCGACGCCGTAGGTGCGCCAGCTCTCCTCCACCACCACGCAGCGGTTGGTCTGCTTGAAGGACGCGAAGACCGGGTCCAGGTCCAGCGGCCGCAGCGAGCGCAGGTCGATGACCTCGCACTCGATGCCGTCCTTGGCCAATTCCACGGCGGCCTTGAGCGACGTCTCCACCATCTTGGAATACGCCACCACGGTCACATGCCGGCCCTGGCGCTTGACATCGCTCTTGCCGATGGGGATGAGGAAGTCCTTGTCGTCCGGCACTTCGCCGCGCAGGGAGTACATGGTGGCCTGCTCGACAAACATCACCGGGTCATCGGTGCGGATGGCGGCCTTGAGCAGGCCCTTGGCGTCGGCGGGCGTGGCCGGCGCCACCACCTTCAAGCCCGGAAAGTGGGCGAAGAGGTGCTCCACCGTCTGCGAGTGCGTGGCGCCCAATTGCCGGCCGCCGCCGGAGGTGGTGCGGACCACTACCGGACACCGGAACTGCCCGCCAAACATCGAGTGGACTTTGGCGGCGTGGTTCACGATCATGTCCATCGCCAGGAAGGCGAAGTTGATGCCCATGATCTCGGCCACCGGCCGCAGGCCGTTCATGGCCGCGCCGACGGCGGCGCCCACGATCACGCCCTCGGAGATGGGCGTATCCCGCACGCGTTCCCCGCCGAAGCGGTCCAGCAGCCCGGTGGTGGCGCCATACGTGCCGCCGGCGGCGGCCACTTCCTCGCCCAGGACGACGACCTTTGAGTCGCGCTCCATCTCCTCGGCGATGGCCAGGGCGATGGCTTTGGAAATCGACAGCGTTGCCATAGTAACTTCCTGAAGGGGCTCGGCGCCGTTAGGCGGCCGGCTCGTCAATATAAATGTCGGTCCAGATTTCGCTATCGTCCGGGATGGGGGAGGCCTCGGCGAATTCCACCGCGTCCGCCATGATCAGCTTGACCTCGTCGTCCACCCGGTCGATCTCGGCCGGCGCGACCCCGGTCTCCAGCATCACTTTCTCAAAGCGCCCAATTGGGTCCTCGGCCTGCCACTTGCGGATCTCATCCTGCGTGCGGTACGGGCGCTGATCGCCCATCGAATGGCCGCGATACCGATAGGTCATGATCTCCAGGAAGTAGGGGCCCTGACCGGAGCGGCAGTAGGCCAGCGCCGCCGCGGTTTTGGCGCGCACGTCCAGCAGATCCATGCCGTCCACGAGATCGCTGGGGATGTCATAGGCCGTGGCCTTGCGGCGAATCTCGGTCACGGCCGAGACCCGCTCGATGGGCGTCCACATGCCGTATTTGTTGTTTTCGCAGATGAAGACCACCGGCAGCTTCCAGACGGCGGCCAGGTTGAGGGCCTCGTGGAAGTAGCTGATGTTGGTGGCGCCATCGCCGAAGTAGCAGAGCGTGACGCCGGACGTGCGCTGGTATTTATCGGCCCAGGCCAGGCCGGCGGCCAGGGCGATCTGCGCGCCGACGATGGCGTGGCCGCCCCAGAACTTCAGGTTGATATCGGCCAGGTGCATCGAGCCGCCCTTGCCTTTGGAGCAGCCGGTGGTCCGGCCCAGCATCTCGGCCATGGCCACGCGCGCCGTCATGCCGGCCGCCAGGGCGATGCCGTGGTCGCGGTAGCCGGTGATCAAGCTGTCCTCTGGCCGGCGCGCCGAGACGGAGCCGACGCCGACGGCCTCCTGCCCGATGTACAAGTGCATAAAGCCGCCGATGCGGCCTTTTTGATAGAGCTCCTCACACTTCTCCTCAAACAGCCGGATGAGCACCAGCTGTTTGTACAGCTCCAGCATCTCGGTATGGGAGAGCGGGGCATGTGAGTTCGCGTGGGGGGCCGCGGTGTTAGCGACGGCGGAGCTGGGCGTCATCAGGGCCTCTCCTTCAATGCGTTGAGACGTAAAATTATGCTTGGGGCTGGCCTAAGGCTTGTTAGGGTGCCTCAGCCCGGCCCAACAACCAAAGGATTATACCATCAGGCAGACGTAATATCTCGCCAGATATAATCAACAAATCTATGACCGAGTTCTTTGCCACCTTACAGAACACCCAAGCCCCGGTAAAAGATGTGCGCGAGTTTTTGCGGGCCAGCGGACGCCTAGATCTCCTGTTGCATGTGGCCCAGGTGAACGCGGCTGGCCGGCGGCTGGCGCGGCGGCTGGCCCCTGGCCTGGATTTAGCGGCCGTGGACCTGGCCTGCACCGCGCACGATCTGGCCGGCGTGGTGCCGGGGCGCCGCCACCAGGCTGAGGCGGAGGCGTTGGGCTTGCCCTTGAGCGAGGCGGACCGCGCCATTCCGGCGGTTCTGCACGGGCGGATCGGGGCCGAGCTGCTGCGCCGGCGCTTAGGGGTGACGGACGAGACGATCTTGAACGCCGTGCGCTACCACACCACGTTGCGGGCCGGCGCCGCGTGGTTGGAGCAGGTGGTGTTTATCGCCGACAAGATCGCGCTGGACCCCGCCAGCCGGCACACCGGTTTCCTGCCGGAACTGCGCGCGGCCCAAGCGACGGCGCCGCTGGCGGAGTTGTGCCTGATCTATCTGGCCTGGGTGGTGCGGGAAGGGCCGGGGTTGGGCTGGCGCGTCCACCCGCACGTTTACGCGGCCTGGGATGAATTGCGCCGTTAGCGCGTGAGGCGTGAACGGCGGGTCACCGAGACACAGAGACACCGGGTTTGGCTCCGGGTCTCCGCGTCTCGGCGGCCCAGCCCGACTCGTTGAGTCAAGCCGGCGGCGGATCAGCCGGCCAGGTTGGCGAAGAACCGGATGTACGCTTCGATGCCTTTGTAGTAGTTGGGCAGATGCTGTTTCTCGTTCGGGCCGTGGATGTTGTCGTCGCGCATCCCGAAGCCCATCAGGATTGAGTCCACGCCCAGCGCTTTCTGCAGCAGGCCCACGATCGGCACGGACCCGCCGGCGCGCTCAAACACCGGCTGGACGCCCCAGGTGGCTTCCAGCGCCGCCAGCGCGGCGCGCATCGGCGCGGAGTTGCGCTCCACGATCGCGGCCGGCCCGCCGGCCAGCGCCTTCAGCTCCCAGGTGACGGTGGCCGGCGCGTGGGCGGCCAGATACGCCCGCAGTTGTTTTTCCACCTCGGTATGGTCCTGGTCCGGCACCAGGCGCATGGAGATCTTGGCCATGGCCTTGCCCGGCAGGACGGTCTTGGAACCCTCGCCGATAAAGCCCGAATACAAGCCGTTGATCTCCAGCGTGGGCCGCGCCCCAAAACGCTCCACGGTGGTGTAGCCCTTCTCGCCCCACAGGGCCGGCGCGCCGGTCATGGCCTGCCAGTGCGCGTCGGTGTGCGGCAGCCGCGCCAGCTCGGCGCGCTCCTCGGCCGATAACGGCCGGACCGCGTCGTAGTAACCGGGCAGGGTCACGCGGCCGTCCGCATCGTGCATGCCGGCGATGAGTTCGCAGATGGCCTGGGCGGGGTTGTGGATGGTGCCGCCGAAGGTGCCGGAGTGCAGGTCTTGCGACGCCGTGTGGACCCACAGCTCAAAATACGCCAGCCCGCGCAGACCGTAGATGATGGACGGCAGTTTCGGCGAGAGGATGCCCGAGTCGGCGTTGAGCACGACATCGCATTTGAGCTTATCCCGGTGCTGGGCGATAAAGGCGTCTAGGCTGGGCGAGCCGATTTCCTCTTCGCCTTCCACCAGCACCTTGACGTTGACGGCCAGCTCGCCGAACTTGACCATGGCCTCCAGGGCCTTGAGGAAGGCATGCACCTGGCCCTTCATGTCGGAGGCGCCGCGCGCGTACAGGTTGTCGCCGCGCACTTCGGCCTCGAACGGGCCGGTGGTCCATTCGTTCAGCGGGTCCACCGGCTGGACGTCGTAGTGGCCGTACACCAGCACCGTGGGCCGGCCCGGCGCCTTGAGCCACTCGGCGTACACCACCGGATGGCCGGCGGTGGGCAGAATGGCCACACCGTCGAAGCCGAGGCCGCGCAGTTGGCCGGCCACCCAATCGGCGCAGCGCTGCATATCGGGCTTATGCGCGGAGAGGGTGGAGACGCTGGGGATGCGCAAGAATTCCTGATACTCGCGCAGGTAGCGGTCATGGTTCTGCTTAACAAAGGCGAGCGATTGGGTGGGGGACATACAGGCTCCTCAGGGTGACGCCCCGCGCGAGAGCGGGGCGCTAAGATGGCGCAGCTAGGCGGATTCTAGCATGCCGGTCAGGGCTGGACCCCGACGATGCCCTGCCACAAAAGATCGTCGGCCGGGGCCTGCGCGCGGGCGGCGGCCAGATCGGCGGGGGCCGGGGCCGTATCCCGCGCCAGCGCCGCCATGACGCGCGCCAGAGCAGCAGCCGGCGCCAGGGCCAGCGCCTGGTCGGCGTCCGCCTGGGCCGCCGCCGGCGCGTTCAACAGCCGATGCAGATACGCGCGTTTGGCCAGCAGGACGGCCTGCGCGGGGGCGTCGGTCTCCACTTTCAACGCCTGGGTCAAGTCGTCGCCGGCGGCGATGTAATCCCCCAGGCTGGCCTGCAGCTGCGCGCGGAAGGCCCAGTAGCTCGTCTCAGCGGGCGCCAGTTCCACCGCCCGGCTGGCCGGATCCAGCGCCGCTTGCGGCTCGGCGTTGGCCCAGCGGGCGCGGGCCAGGGTGTACTGCGTCTCGGCGTCGGCGGGGTCGAGCTCGGCCGCGCGCTGCAAATCCGGCA
>JAGOBN010000355.1 GCA_017999235.1 Anaerolineales bacterium
GATGGTGGGCCAGTACATCGGCGGCCACGATTAATGCCGCGCGCGGCCGGCGTTTCATGGCATAATGGCCGCGACCAAAGACCCGCTCACAACCCTATAGCCGGAGGAACGGTATGCTTAAGATCGGCGTGATCGTCGGCCGGGAATGGTCCTGGCCGCCGGCCTTTATCGAAGAGGTCAATAAGCGCAATCAGGGGGTGGTGGCCGAGTTCGCCAAGCTCGGCGGCACGCCGATGAGCGACCCGTGCGAGTATGCCGTCATCGTGGACCGCATCTCCCACGAAGTGCCGTACTACCGGTCGTTTCTGAAGAACGCCTTGCTGCAGGGCGCCCACGTCGTCAACAACCCCTTCATGTGGACGGCGGACGACAAGTTCTTCGAGGCCTCCCTGGCCACCAAGCTGGGGGTGGCCAGTCCGCGCACCATCGTCCTGCCCAACAAGGAATACGTCCCCGGCATCGTCCACGCCGAGAGCCTGCGCAACCTGGTCTACCCGCTGGATTGGCAGGGCCTGGTCAACAGCCTGGGCGGTTTCCCGGTGATTCTCAAGGACGCGCACGGCGGCGGCTGGAAGCAGGTCCACGTCTGCCGCTCGATGGACGACTTGTGGAATTCCTACAACCAGTCCGGCCTGCTGACGATGGTGCTGCAGGAGTTCATCCAGTGGGACAACTATGTGCGCTGCATGTGCATCGGCCGCCAGCACGTGCTGGTGAAGAAATACGACCCCAACACGCGCCAGTATCTGCCGCCGGAGCTGTCTCCGGAACTGCACGACCGCATCGTGCGGGACAGCCTGACGCTGGTGAACGCCCTGGGCTATGACATGAACACCATCGAATGGGCTGTTCGCGGCGACGTGCCGTACGCCATCGATTTCATGAACCCCGCCCCGGATATGGACATCAACTCCACCGGCGTGGATTACCACCGCTGGTGCGTGGAGCGCATGGCCGATATGTGCATCGACCTGGCCTTGAACCCGCGTCCGCCGGTGCGGGAGTTGAAGTGGGCGGCGCTGTTCAACGCGTGAGTTCTCTGCCCGCCGGCCGCGGCGGGATTATCGTTGAGGCAGCGCCATGAACCCGATCCGCGAGACGATCAACTTCTACCACGATCTCCTGACGCCGGCCCTGGCGGCGGACACCTCCGGGCAGCTCACCGAGCAGCAGCGCCGGCGCGGCCTGTTCTTCGGCGAGCGCCCGCTGTGCACGGTTCTGCGCCCGCGCTTTCTGCGGCCCGAGGAGTACCATGCCATCCAGGCCGCCATCCGCGCCATCATGCCGGCCTTCCAGAAGGCCCAGCTGGCCGCCCTGGCCGACGCCGATTTCCGCTATCAGTTCCGGCTGAACGAGTGGGAAGAGGAGCTGGTGCACACCGATCCCGGCTTTCGGGCTTCCAGCCCGACGGCGCGCATGGATACCTTCTTCGACGAGGCCGACCACCTCTATCTGACCGAGTACAACGCCGAGACGCCGGCCGCCATCGCCTATAATGACGCGCTGACCGAGGTCTTCTACGCCCTGCCGGTGATGCGCGAATTTGAGAAGGCCTATGACGTGCGGCCCCTGCCCGGCCGGCACCACATGCTGCACGCCCTGCTCGATTCCTACCGGCAGTGGGGCGGGACCGAGAAGCCGCGCATCGCCATCCTGGACTGGCACGAGGTCCCCACCTACAGCGAATTCGTGCTCTTCCAGAATTACTTCAGCCTGCAGGGCTACGAGTGCGTCATCGCCGACCCGCGCGATGTGACGTACCAGAACGGCAAGCTGTACGCGGCCGGCGCCCCGGTTCACATTATCTACAAGCGTGTGCTGATCAGCGAACTGATTGAGCGCGGTGGCTTGGACCATCCCGTGGTGCGGGCGGTGCGCGACCGGGCCGTGTGCATGGTCAACCCGTTCACGTGCAAGATCCTGCACAAGAAGGCCAGTCTGGCGGTGCTGAGCGACGAGGCCAACGCGCACCTATTTACGCCGGCCGAGCGCGCCGCTATCGAACGCTTTGTGCCTTGGACGCGTCTGGTCACCGAGCGCCACACCACCTATGGCGGCGGCCATATCGACCTGCTGCCCTTCCTGGCCAAATACAAGCATGAGTTTGTGCTCAAGCCCAATGACGAATACGGCGGCAAGGGCATTGTGCTGGGCTGGGAAGTGGATCAGACCGAGTGGGAGGCGGCCCTGCGGGCGGCGCTGGCCGAGCCGAGCATCGTCCAGAAGCGGATCCCATTGCCTAAGTTTCCGTATGCCAGCGACGTGGACGGCCAGGTGCAGATCTTCGACCGGATGCTGGATACCAACCCGTATATCTGGTACGGCGCTTACGCCAGCGGTTGTCTGACGCGCCTCTCCACCGTCTCGCTGCTGAATGTCACCGCCGGCGGCGGCTCCACCGTGCCGACGTTTGTGGTGGAAAAACGGCTCTAGCCGGCGTCGGCTGTCCACTATTCACCGCTCACTATCCACTGCTCACTGCCCGCCCTCCGGAGACCGCCATGCCCACCCCGTCCTTCAGCATCGGCATTGAAGAAGAGTATCAGATCATCGACCCGGTCACGCGCGAGCTGAAATCCTACATCACCGAGATGCTGGCCGAAGGCAAGATGGTGATGGCTGAGCAGATCAAAGCCGAGCTGCATCAGTCGATCGTCGAGATCGGCACCAACGTCTGCCGGACGCCGGCCGAGGCGCGCGGAGAGCTGGTGCGCCTGCGCCGCGGCGTGATGGAGCTGGCGGCGCGCAAGGGCCTGAAGATTGTGGCGGCCGGCTCGCACCCGTTCTCTAATTGGCAGGACCAGCCCATCACCCCGTTCGACCGCTACGCCGGCGTCAAGCAGGATATGCAGATGCTGGCCCAGCAGCTGCTGATCTTCGGCACGCACGTCCACATCGGCATCGAGGATCCGGAGTTCGTGATCGACGCCATGAACGTCGTGCGCTACATGCTGCCGCACGTGCTGGCGCTCTCCACCAGCTCGCCGTTCTGGGTGGGCCAGGACACCGGCCTCAAATCCTACCGCAGCATCATCTTCCGCAACTTCCCGCGCACCGGCATCCCGCCGGTGTTCAGCTCGCACGGCGAGTTTGACCTGCTCAAAGAGACGCTGGTGCGCACCGGCTGCATCCCGGACGGCACCAAGATCTGGTGGGACGCGCGCCCCAACCACAACTACCCCACGCTGGAGTTCCGCATCTGCGATGTCTGCACGCGCGTGGATGAGGCCGTGGCCCTGGCCGCGATCTTCCAGGCCCTGATCTACAAAATCTGGAAGATGCGCCGGGATAACATGACCTTCCGCGTCTACCCCACGCCCCTGATCGATGAGAATAAGTGGCGGGCGGTGCGCTACGGCCTGGACGGCAAGTTGATCGATTGGGGCAAGCAGACGGAACTGCCGGCCCGCGAGCTGATCCGCGAGATGATCGACTGGTTTATCGGCGACGTGGTGGACGAGCTGGGCAGCCGGCGCGAGGTGGAATACGCCTACCGCATTTTGGAAGAGGGCACCAGCGCCGACCGGCAGCTGGCGACCTTCCGGCAGACCGGCAGCCTGCAGGCCGTGGTGGACCGGCTGATCCATGAAACCGAGGAAGGCGTGTTGTAACGATGCCCATCACCCATCGCCCGCTGACCTTTCTGTGCCTGGCCAACTTCTTCAAGGGCAACGCCTTCCTGCAGGCGGCCAAACAGCTGGGCCATCATGTCCTGCTGCTGACCCAGGAGCGGCATCAGGGCGAGCCGTGGGCGCGCGAGAGCATCGACGAGAGCTTCTTCCTGCCGTCGCTGCAGAAGCAGCCGGACATCCTGTATACGGTCGCGTATCTGGCGCGCGGCCGGCACCTCGATACCGTCATCGCCCTGGATGACTTTGATGTGGAGACCGCCGCCGCCCTGCGCGAGCATCTGCGCCTGCCGGGGCTGACCGCCTCCGCCGCCCGCCACTTCCGCGATAAGCTGGCCATGCGCGGGGCGGCCCAGGCCGGCGGCGTGGCCGTGCCGGCCTTCACACGCGTGGTGAATTACGACGAGCTGCGCGCGTTCATGGCCCGCGTGCCGGCCCCCTGGCTGCTCAAGCCGCGCTCGGAGGCCAGCAGCATGGGCATCAAGCGCCTGGCCGATTCCGAGCAGCTCTGGCGCGCCCTGGATCAGCTGGGCGATCAGCAGTCGTTCTACGTGCTGGAGCAATACCTGCCGGGCGAGGTCTTCCATGTCGACTCACTCGTCGACGCCGGCCGGGCCGTTTTTGCCTGCACCAGCCAGTATGGCCGGCCGCCGCTCAACGTCTACCAGGACGGCGGCGTGTTTATCACCCGCACGCTGGACCCCGCCTCCGCCGATCATCAGGCCCTGCTGGCCGTTAACCAGCACATGCTGCGGGCGCTGGGAATGGAGCGCGGGGCCACGCACGCCGAGTTCCTCAAATCCCACGCCGACGGCCAGTTCTACTTCATCGAATGCGCGTGCCGGGTGGGCGGCGCCAACATCGCCGAGACCGTGGAGTTCGCCAGCGGCGTGAACCTGTGGGCGGAATGGGCGCGGCTGGAAGCCGCCCACCTGCGCGGTGAACCGTACCAGCTGCCGGCCTTGCGCGGGCATGCCGCCGGCATCCTGGTCTGCCTGGCGCAGCAAGAGTGGCCGGACACCTCCGCGTACACCGACCCCGAGATCGTCTGGCGGCTTAACAAAAAGAATCACGCCGGCCTGATTGTGGCCGGGCCGGACGCCGGCCGCGTGCAGGCCCTGCTGGAGAGCTATGGCCAGCGCTTCGCGCACGATTTCCTGGCCGTCGCCCCGCCGCGCCAATCCGTCTCCGAGATGTAAGCGGCCGCGGCGTCTTGGTTCGTTCGGCACGAGTCGGCTCTCCTTCCGCCTGGGTCATAGCCTATGCCTGCTTCTATCTTGTGTATTTCCAGTGAGTTCAAGGGCCAGGCCTTCATGCGCGCGGCCAAACACCAGGGCTGCCGCGTCTTTTTGCTGACGCGCGAGAAGTTCCGCGACGCCGCCTGGCCGCGCGAAAGCTTGGACGAAGTTTTCTTCATGCCTAGCTTGGAGAACGTCCAGCACGTCATCAACGGCGTGAGCTACCTGGCGCGCACGCGCACTTTTGACCAGA
>JAGOBN010000356.1 GCA_017999235.1 Anaerolineales bacterium
GATTGGGTCGGGCTCACGCCCGAAAGGCGGCCCGCCGGCGCTCGATGACAGGCCGGAATTGCTCCCGCAGGCCATCGTCCAGGGCCAGGATGTCGCGCCAGCCGGCCGGCTGACTGGTCTTGGCCGTGTGGCCGCCGCGCTTCCGAGACGGATCGCCGACCCGCTCCCAACGGCCATCGCCGCGGTAGGTGACCAGCGGATTGAACGTAACCTCGCCCTGGGTCAGGTCCTCGGCGACCTCCACCACCTGGAAGACCCGCCGCCGGCCGTCGGCGTCGAAGCCGATCTGCATCAGCCAGTCCAGCGCGGACACAAACATCTTGCGGGCGGCCGCGGCGCTGGTGCGTGTGTCGGCCTCCAGCAGCAGGGCCATCCGTTCCACGGCCAGGGCCGGGTTCTCGGCATGGAAGGTGGACATCCCGGCGTGATCGGACATCATGGCCCGGAAAAGACCTTGGCCGGCCAGACCGTCGCGGACCTCGCCCACGACCAGGTAATCGGGCGTCATGCGCATGGCGTCGTCCACGCCGTCGCGCAGCAGGTAGGGCCGCAGTTCGCTGGCCGCGCTGGCCGGCCGGGCCTCCAGGGTGACCACATGCGGGTTGTCGATCCAGATCTCTTGCGGGTCCTCGATGGTGAGGATGCGCCAATCCACGGGCAGGAAGTTGCACAGCATCGAGAGCATGGTCGTCTTGCCGGACGAGGTGCCGCCGCAGATGAAGCCGCGCCGGCCGGCCCGCACCAGGCCCGCGATCAGGTCCAGGGTCGGCTCGTCCAGCATCCCCCAGTCGAGCAGTTTCTCCGGCCGCACCGGCTCCGGCTCAAACAGGCGGATATTGACCGACGGAAAGCCGGCGCCCGGGGCCAGGATCGGGTGGATGTACTTGATCCGGCCGCCGCCCGGGTTGTCCTTGGTGCGGGGCAGCTTGGCATTGATGGATGGATTGGCCTCGCTGGCCGCCTTCAACTGCTGGCCAAGGACGTTGGAGAAGATCGTCTCCACCTCCACCAGGTCCAGTTCCAGGTCCAGGGCCGGCGTAAACTCGCGCCGGCCTTTGAGCTTGAGCCAGACGACCCCGAAGGCATCCAGGGCGATCTCGGCGATGTCCCGGCGTGCCGGCGGCAACAGCAGGTCCAGGAAGCCCAGCCCCACCAGTCGGCGGGTGATCTCGGCCGCCAATTTCTGTTCTTCCACGTACGGGATGGAAGTCAGCCCACGCCGGCGGATGGCCAGGGCCGTGGCCTGGCCGGCCAGCGCCTGGGCGGCTTCGCGGATGGCGTCGGTCGGCCGGCGCAGTTGATCGGAGCTGAATTTCTCGCTCACCATGCGCGCGACCTCATCCTGGATCTCGCGGCGCATCTCGCGGCTGAGCGTAACCGGCCGGGTCGTGGGTGTCATCAGGCTTAGCAAGCCGGCGGACGCGGCCGGTGTGTTCTGGGTAGTCATGGAGGCTTTCACTCGTTACATTCCTTCGGCTTCGATCTGGATCGGCAAAGGTCTTTGGCTAAGTCTGGCCAAAGCCTGGCTCCCAAATTCCGGTTCCCGATACAGCGCTAACTCCGGGCTGAGAATGAGCACGTCAAAGCCCAAGACCTCCCAGGGCTCTGACCGCTTGAGCTGGGGCTGAAACTGGGCCGTCACCAGCGCGCAGCCGGCATAGGCTCGGGACACAACATCCAGGGCCCCGCCTAACGCCATCAGGGTGTCACCAAATCTGCCAGCCTTGTGTGCCAGGGCCACACTGGGCAAGAAGCTCTCTGAGTACAAATCGTCGAAGCACACCCCCAGATGGCTGGCGACATCCAGATCGGTTTCTTCTGCCCAGCAAACGAGATCGTGTCCAGCCGAGGAGATTTGCTGGGCGAGAGGAGCCGTGTCTGTTGGCGCCCGCTGGGCTTGAAATGGAGGCTGATTGCCAATGGGTGACGGCTCGGCGGCGGCTGGACCGGCCTGCTGAAATTCGTCATCCAATGCAGCAACAAAGCTCTTTACCAACATCCTGCGCTGGCACGGGTAAGCCGGCAAGAGGCTCTCCTCTGCCAGCCGGCGGCCAATCCGTTCGACCCGTTGGATGTCTGTAGCAAGCCACGCCGGCAATTGGGATAGATATCGATATTGCGCCTCCAGAGCCGTAAGTAATTCGCCGCCAACCGGCCCACTCCAATCTCGTAAGGCGGTGAGAGCCGCCGCAGCTCTCGCGTGAACCGTCTGGAATCGGCGACTTTGGGTCCTGAGATCATCCACGACCCGGCGGAGTGTCATGACGAAATTCGAGGCTGACATCGGAAAGCCCTCCCAGGTTCAAAACAGGAAGCACCAGATGGCGTTCAGCCCCGCCGCCAGCGCCAGCGCGGGCAAGCCTGGCTGACCATGTGCCACTAATTCATCGCTGGACTGCGGCCGGGGCCAGCGCCAGGCGGCTTTCAGCGTGACGGCCCAGATCAGATGGGCCAGGCCGATGGCCAGCACCACACCGGCGGTCGGCCGCAGCAGGATCAGCGTCAAGGCAGCCAGCGCATCCGCGCCGGCCCACCAGCCAAGTTCGAACATCAGCCAGAAACCGAGCACGGCGGCCGCCGCAATGAATAAGGGAGCGGCAATCCCAGTCAACAGCCAGCCGCAGGCGGTCAGGCCAAATAGCAGGATCGGGCGGCGTTGCCGGGCCGGCCGCCGCCAGCGCTCGCTGGTTACCACGCTGATCAACGCCAAGAGCGACAATGCCCAATCACCGCGCAAGACCGCGATGACGAATGCCAGCAGGCATGGGCCGGCCACCCAGGCCAGATGCGGCACTTCCCGGCAGCGCAGGTCGTAAACAGCGAGGGGGATCAGCCAGAGAGGGGCGGCCAATAACAAAAGCGTCTCCCCGCCGCCCCATTGCCAGGCGGCGGCCAGCGTCAGGGCCGCACCGCCCGTGTACGCCAGGAGCGCCCGGTCGCTCCAGAAACGCGGCTGAAACATCACGGCTTTCTCCCGGGGGCTGCCGCCTGCGGATGGCGTGGCGCCAGGACGTGAAACCATAACCGGCGGGTATCGGACCAGTCGAGGTTGAAGTGCTGACCGGCCTGAGCGGCTTCCAGATCAAACGTGTCCCCGGCATTGAGCAGCGAGCGCTCCCGGCTCAGGATTGGGCGCTGGCCGGCCAGGAAGGAAACGGCGAAGGCCTGGCTGACCCGGCCGCGGCCCGGCTGCTGCACGCGGCGCAGGCTGGCCGCATCCAGCGGCGCGACCACCACTACCCGGCCATCGCGGGCCGTCAATTCCACGCCCTTCACCTCGGCGGCTACACGCCGCACAGCGATCAGTTCCAGCGGTTCGGCCAGTTCACCCTTGAGTTGGTTCGCGGCCCAGGCCAGGGGTTCGGCCACCAGGGTCTCCCTGGCCTTGGCCTCGCGGTGCCGCCGGATCTGGAGCATCACCCAGTCCTCCAGGGCGGCCCGGGCCTGCTCCAGCGCGCGGGCCTGGCGCAGGTTGTAGAGGGACAGGATCGCAGCCAGCAGCAGAATGGCGGCGAAATTCAGAAAAAGCAGGCTTTCAATCATCGGGGTCTCCAAGGCTGAGGGGCTGAACATCTTTCACGAGTTGGGACAAGTTCCCCAGTGCGCGCGGCCGTGGATCAACGATCGTGACCGCGCCGACGGCGAAGGCCAGGGCCGGCATCAGGGTGGCAAGCAGCCACCACCAGGCGGGTGTGGGCGGTTCAGCCGGCACAACAGCGGCGAGCGGGGCCGCGTGAGGGTTGGCCATTGGCGGAGCGGCAGCGGGTCGTACTGCGGTTGGCACAAGCACCGGCGTCGCGAATTGCGTTGCGGTCGGGGATGGCCGTTCCGCGCTCGTCGGCTCAATGCTCGGCGCCGGCGTATCTGTGGCCGCTGGTGGTCGACTCACCGGGTTTAGCGTGGCGGTTGGCGGAAGAGTGGCCGGGGCAAGCGCGCCCTCAGCCGTCGTGGCCGTCTCCAGGCCGGCCGTGTCGTGGGCGGCGGCCCAGATCGTGTAGGCGCCGGGCGATAATCGCCCGCCGTCGGCTGTCGCCCCATCCCACTCCACCTGTGCGCGATCGCCGTCGAAGTTCCACCACTGCACCAGCTGGCCGTCGGCCAGGATGCCCACCATGCCGCCGCGCACCCCGCTGCCAGCATCATGGGCCTGCACATCGATGGCCAGGCGGCCATCCGTCTGCATCCCAGAGCTCACCACGACCGATGGCGGTGTCTGGTCGATCAAGACAGTCACGGTACAGGTAAGCTCATGGTTGCCGGCCTGGTCTTCGGAGAAGTAGGCCGCCGTGTGCTCGCCGTCGTCAGCGTAGGGGACCTGCGTGCCGGGCTTGCCGTTCAGCCAGGTCCGCGCGATCCCGGAGATATCATCGCGTGCGGAAATGGTCACCGTCACCGGGCTGGTGAACCACCCATCCTTGCCTTGAATACCATCCAACGCGGCTGTGGTGACGGGCGCGGTCTCGTCCGCGTTGAAGATCAAGGTCTGGGCGGGCTCTACGTTGCCGGCTTGGTCAATGGCTTGGAAAGTGGCCGTAATTGTGCCGGCTGGATAAAGGCGAGGAGCCAGATAGGGCTTGCCATCCAGCAGTACGCGATCCAGGCCGGAAGTGGAGTCCCGCGCGTCCAGGATGACCAGCACCGGGCCGAGATACCAGCCCCCCTGGCCGGCCAGACCGACCAGCGTTGCCGTGGTCGTCGGCGGCTGGGTGTCCACGCGGAAGGTCCGAGCACCTGCCGGTGCCTGGTTGCCGGCGATGTCCGTGGCCGCGTAGTTGAAGGTAGTCGCGCCTTCGGCAAAGAAGATCGCGGGCGTTGAGTATGGGTTCCCGTCCAGGGTCAGGCCGGCTACCCCAGAGGTCGCGTCGTCCGCCAGCACCGTCACCGTGACCGGCGAGACATACCAGCCGTTGGCCCCGGCCCGGCCGGCCAGGGTCGTGGTCACGACCGGGGCGGCTGTGTCAACGCGGAAGCTGGCCGATTGGCTGGCGCTCGTATTGCCGGCGATGTCTTCAACGCTATAGGTGAAGTTCGTATCACCTTGCGCGGCGATTAAGCGCGGCCTGGTGTACTCGGTTCCATCGAGATGAATCATGTCCACGCCCGAGGT
>JAGOBN010000357.1 GCA_017999235.1 Anaerolineales bacterium
GTCTCCCTCGGCCACCTGTGCGTTGATCTGCTCAACAGCCAAACCGGCGTCCTATTAGCGGCGCTGAGTGTGGCGTTGGGTTTGAGCAACACCCAGCTTGGCCTGCTGGCCACGCTGTACGCCATGTTGGGCGCGCTCTCCCAGCCATTCTTTGGGTGGGTGGCGGACTATGAGGGCGGCCGCTGGACCATGGCCGGCGGCGTGGTGTGGATGGCGGTCTTTTTTGCGCTGTTCGCGCTGGCGCCCGGCGGCTGGGCGCTGGTCTTCCTGGTGCTGGCCGCGCTCGGTTCGGGCGCTTTTCACCCGCCCGGCGCCGCCCGCGCCGCCCAGGTGGGGGGCCAGGCCGCCACCGCCGCCTCGATCTTCTTCCTGTTTGGGCAGGCCGGCCTGTCCGCCGGCCCGGCGCTGGGCGGCTTCTTGTTGGAGCATACCGACCGCGCCGGCATCCTGGGGGTGGCGCTGGCCGTGCTGCCGGTGGGCGGCCTGATGGCGTGGGCACTGCGCGCCAGCCCGGCCGGCCATGCCCAAGCGCGGGCCAGCGCCGCGCCGGTCCCCGCCGCTCAATGGGGTCTGTTTCTGGTGGTCTTGTTTGTCTCTGGATTACGCATTTGGGCGCAGACGGCCGTCACCACCTTCGCGCCCAAGTTCTATTTGGATCTGCAGGCCTCGCCCAGCACCGCCGGCGCGATCGTGGCCGTGTATATGGGCGGCACCGCGCTGGGCGGTCTGGCCGGCAGCGCGCTGGCCGACCGGTGGAGCTACGCGCGGACGGTGACGGTGTTCCTGGCCCTGAGCATCCTGCCCTTCGTCTTCTTCCCACTGGCGCGCGGGCCGGGGGCGTATCTGCTGGCCCTGCTGGCCGGCCTGCTGAACGGCGGCCCGCACAGCATCCTGGTGACGATGGCCCAGCGCGCCTTGCCCGGCCGGGCCGGCTTCGCCTCCGGCATGATCCTGGGCTTGACCTTCGCCATCGGCGCGCTGGGCGCCGCGCTCACCGGCTGGCTGGCCGACCTCACCAGCCTGACGCTGGCCCTGCAGCTTAACGCCGCAATCTCGGCCGCCGCCGCCCTGCTCAGCCTGGTCTTGGTGTTCGGCCGGCCGGCCGCGGATTAGCGCGGCGCGGTTAGCGCGGCGCGTACACCACTTCTGGATACGCGGCCGCCGGCCCCTCCCAGAGCGGGTTGGGCTGGCCCTTCAAGGTCTGGTCGAAAAACGCCACCAGATAGGCCTCCACAATCCGCATCACCCGCGCCCCCTCCAGCGGACCTTTCCAGCCCAGCGCCGGCGCCAGCGGCGTAAACAGCGGCATCAGCGTGAAATCATAGTGGCGCGTCCCCTGCAGCGTGGCGGTTTGATAGCCGCCGCGCAGATGGGGCCTCAAGAGCTCGAAGTGCGCGGGGTTGTTCTTGGAGACCCAGAACTGGCTCCACAAGAAGAAGAAGGGCTGATCCAGGCCGGCTTCCAGGTCCGCGTCCGGCACCGGCACCAGCCAGGCATCCAGCGCCAAACCCGCCCGGCAGCGCGCATCCTGGCGGCAGGCCAGCACCACGGCGCCGGCGCCCGTCGAGTGGCCGAACAGGCCGATATGCTCCAAATCCAGCCGGCCCGCGAAGTGCGCGTCCAACTCGCCGGCGTTCAGCCGCTCGAACTGATCCAGCACAAACCGCAGATCGCGGGCGTAGGTGTTGATCAGTTGTTCGCGGATCGGCTGGGCCTCGGCTTCGGCGGCGTTATCGCGCGGCAAAGCGTCCGGTTTGTTCAGGGCCACCCGGCCGTCCGGGAAGGTCGTAAACATCGCGCCGTAGGTGTGGTCCACCGCGGCCACGATATAGCCGTGGCTGGCCAGCGCCTCGATCTCGTCCAGATTGACGGTGCGAAAGCCGTTCCAGCCATGCGAATAGATCACCACCGGATACCGCGCCTCGGCCACCGCCAGCGGTGCCTCCAGGTAGGCGTGGGTGCGGATCAGCGCGGTGTGGTCGAGGATAAAGCCCGGCAGCTTCAAGTAGCGGGCGATGGCGGGGCCGGCCACATCCAGGCGCTCCACCCAGGGCGCGCGCGCGGCCGCCGCCGCCGGCGGGTCGGCTGGATACCAGACCTGCACCATGATCTCGCGCTGATCGTCGGGGTCGGCGGTGTAGGCCTCCGCGCGGCCGGGGTCCACCCAATCAAAACTCAGGGTGCCGATGGCGTATTCGCCGCTGGGTTCCGGCAGCTGCGGCACCGGGAAGACCAGGGGCAGCCCTGCGATAAACAGGCCGGCGCTGAGCGCGGCGCCGGCCCCCGCCCACCGCGCGGCGCGGGCCGCCAGCGGCTGCCGGCCGGCTTCCGGCGCGGCGCGGGGGCGCGCGAACACCGCCGCCAAGCCGGTGACAGCGGCCAGCGCGTAGGCGGGCGCCAGCTGCCAGCGGTAGCCCTCCAAGGTCAATTGGGCGGCGGCCACGACCGCCAGCGCGATCGGCCAGAGGCGGAGCCCGGCCGGCCGCCAGCCCACCCACCAAGCGGCCAGCGCCACCCACAGCGCGCCAACCAGGGCGATTTCCAAAGGCCGCATGTTGTTTTCTCCGTAGCGAGGTAGAGGGAAGTTATACCGCCTTAGAGGAACACGAAGGGCAGATAGAGCAGGAGCATCATCGCCAGGGCGAGGCCGGCTAAAGCCAGGATGTACCACGGCCACGGCCCCAGCACGTCGATCAGGCTGGCCGTGGCCGGCTTGCGGGCGATGAACAGATAGTTGCTGCCCAGCCGCCAGTTGACCACCCCCACGCACCCGGTATAGATCAGCATGCCGGCCGCCACCACCAGGATCGAAGTCCAGGCGGGCCGGTAGCCTTCCACCAAGGTCATATACAGCGGCGCGGTGACGATCAAGCCATGCGAGACCATGGTGGCCCAGAACTTAATGTGCGGGAAGCCGTACCGGCCGGCATCCGGCGTGAGCAGCGCCTGCGAGGCGCCGCCGATCCCCATGAAGTAGCAGAACTCGTAGAGGGTGTAATTGCGCGTCAGCAGCAGCAGCGCGGAGAGATAGACCATGACGCTGCATAGATGCAGCGGCAGAAGCTCCTGGACGTTCCATTGGCCGGTGGTCAGATTCCACAGGTGCCAGACGCCCTCATTCACCAGCAGGAGCAGGGCCAGGGTCACGCGCACGGCCAGCCGCGTCTCCTCATCTAGGTGCGGCCCCAGCCAGACCCACGCAAGATTCAGCGCGGCCACCGCCGCCAGCACCGCCCAATGCGCGGCGCCGAAAAGCACAAACGGCCGGCCGGTGTAGTCTTTGGCCCAATACGACTTGAGGTTCATTGTCCCCGCCTCAGCGCCGGCCGCGCCGCCAGCGCCAGATCACGCCCACCGGATAGGCCAGCATCTTGGCCAGGTCGCCGGTGACGCGGATGACCGGGATCCAGGCCAGCGCGCGCAGGCGGTCCGGCCAGGGCCATTTCGCCAGGCGCGGCCCAATCCGGCGCAGCGGCAGCCGCACGTAGGCCAGGCCGGCCAACCCGCCCACCAGCCAGAGCCAGGCGCTCACGGTCAAGGCCGCGTAGATCAGCAGCGGCGCGGCCGCGAGATAAGCAAAGTAGCGGATGGCGTGCTGGCGCGGGAACAGGTTGGCTTTGCCGTCGCCGCGCGCGTAATGGTAATACTGGCGCGCAAAGGCGCCCAGGCTGGCGCGCGGGCGGAAGTGCACCACGGCGCGCGGCTCAAACCAGAACGGCCCGCAGCGCCGGCGCACTTCCAGGTCAAAGATCACGTCCTCACAAAAATCCAGCCATTCCGGGTAGCCGCCGGCCGCCTCCCAGACGCTCTTGCGAAAGGCCACGCTGCGGCTGGAGGGCAGATAGGTGGCCGCCTGGATCTCGCGCGCCTCCGGCAGCGTCGTCGCGCCCAGGGCCAGCTCAAACCCGGTCTGCGGATCGCTTTCAAAGAAGCCGGCCACGGCCGAAACGTCCGCGCTCTCCAGCGGCGCGATCAGTTTCTCCAGCCAATCGGGGGCGCAGCGCACGCCGGCGTCGGTGACGGCGATGAGGTCCCCGGCCGCCGCGCGGATGGCGGCGTTGCGGCCCTGGGAGATGTTGGCGCCCGGCGCCTCCACCACGCGCAGGGGCAGCCGGCCGGCGTATTCCCGCAGCCGCGCCACGGTCTGATCGCGCGAGCCGCCGTCGCAGACCACGATCTCATCCGGCGGGCGCGTCTGCGCGGCCAGCGACTCCAGCACCGCGCGCAGGGAAGCGCCTTCGTTGAGCACCGTCATAATCACCGTGACTGGCATGGGCGCGATTATACGCCGGCCGCGTGGGATAATTGGCGCGCCATGCTAAACCAACTTTCCCTCGCGGCCGTGGCCGCGGCCGCCGCCGGCGGCGGCGGGGTGCGCCCGCTGCACGGCAGCTATTGTTTCGCGGGGCTGCCCGGCACGGTGCACGGGCTGTTCGGCCTGCCGCCCCTGGGCGCGGCCCTGCCCGCCGACGTCCTGCCGCCCATGCGCCGCGTCCAGCGCGTGGTGCTGGTGCTGGTGGATGCCTTCGGCTGGCGCCTGTTTGAGCAATTGGCGGACCGGGTCCCGTTCTTGCGGGACCGGTTGGCCGACAGCGTGGTCTCCCAGCTCACCGCCCAGTTCCCGTCCACCACGGCCGCGCACATCACCTGCCTGCACTCCGGCCAGCCGGCCGGCGTCAGCGGCGTCCACGAGTGGTTCTATTACGAGCCGGAGGTGGATGCCGTCATCGCGCCGCTCTTGTACGCCTACGCCGGGGACGGCGGCCGGGACACGCTGGCCCGGTTCGGCGTGCGGCCGGAGCTATTGCTGCCGCCGTCGCTGTATCCCGGTTTGGCGCAGGCCGGCGTGAACGCGCACATCTTTCAACTGCGCGAGTACGCGTATTCGGCGTATTCGCGCTGGATCACGCGCGGCGCGCGCCTGCACGCCTACTCCACCCTGCCCGAGGCGCTGATCAACCTGGAAATCGAGTTGGAGCGCGCGCCGGCGCCCGCTTACTTCGTCCTGTATTTTGACGCCCTCGACGCGCACGGCCACCACTACGGCTCGCACGCGCGCCAGGTGGAGGCGGAGGCGCTGGCGCTCTTCCGGTCGCTGGA
>JAGOBN010000358.1 GCA_017999235.1 Anaerolineales bacterium
TGGCTGCCGCTGGGGCAGCTGCTGGCCTGGGCCACCTGGCCGTTGACGGCGTACACGCTGGCCTTCGTCCAATTCTTCGCCGATATCCCCGGCGCCGCGATCAGCTTGGGCGAGGTGGCGCCGGCCGTGGTCGTGATCTTCTATGGGGCGCTGTTCATTGTGACTTGGGCGCTGAGCCGGCCGCCGGATGAGCGGCCGAAGTGGTGGACGACGTTTGCGAAGGAAAGCCTGCCGGCCGGCGGGGCCAGCGTGTTGGCGCTGGGCATAGTCATGGCCTGGGGCGCGGCGTTTAGCGTGCCCGAGACGCCGGGACAGCTGCGGGTGACGGTGCTGGATACCGGGCCGGACCCGGCGGTGCTGATCCAGACGCCGGCCGGCCGGGCGGTGCTGGTCAATGGCGGGTCGAGCGGCGGCGCGCTCACGCGCGGCTTGGCGCAATATCTGCCGCTGTTTCAGAGCAAGCTCGATGTGCTGGTGCTGGCCGGCGCCGATGAGGCGGCGTTGGGCGGGATCCCGGATGTGCTGGCGCGGTATCAAGCGGAGCGGGTCGTGGTGACTGGCGCAGCCGGGAAGGGCGCGGCCTATGCGGCCGTGATGACAACACTCTTGCAGCAGGGACCGGCGCCGCAGAGCGCGGCCGGCCGGCCGGTTTTTGATTTGGACGACGGGATCACCTTGCGAGTTTTAGCTGACGGCGTGCACGGGAGTAGTTTGTGGCTGGAGTGGCAGGCTTTCTCCTTGGCGCTGCCGCTGGGTGTCACGAAGCCGGCCGAGGCTGACGCGTTGGCGGCGGCCAACCCGGCGGCCGCCACCGTGCTGGTGTTGGCCGAGCAGCATCAGGCCGTGGCCGAGACTCTCGCCGAGGCTTGGGACCCGATGATCATCGCGATTGCCACGGCGCCGGCCGGGCCGGCGGCGGATACGCGTGCGCTGGCCGGCCGGACGCTGCTGCGGACGGGCGAACGCGGCGCGCTGATGGTGACGACCGACGGCCGACAGATGTGGGTGGAGGCGGGGCGCTGAGCCCTTTATCCGGAAGGTTGGCCGTCTACCACCGATCGACAGATGGGACTGACTTCATTCGGCTGGATGCCGGAGAGGATGGGGTGGCGTGGCGCAGCGCGGATGGCGCGGCCTGGGAGCGGGCGAATGAGGCCGGCTTTGGTACGCCCAACAACGCGGGCCTGTATTCGGCCAACGCGGCGGTCTCCCTGTCCAGTCGGCTGATCGTCGGGGCGGTCAATCCCGTGGACGGCCCGCAGCTGTGGAGTTACCTGCCGTAGACGCCCCGGAGCGGGGGGCCACTTCGGGGCGATGTTCAGCCGCCGGCCGAGGCCACACGCTTCGGCCGGCGGTGTGTGGATAAGCGACGGGTTTATGGCGAACGAAACCCGGCTGGGCTGGCTCCGGTGATCTGATAGGCGGCTGAAAAGCCCGCGCTCTTGGCGGCGTGAACTTCCAACTGCCGGCCATCGGCCAAATGCAGGATCAGCATCTCGCCCGTCTCCATCCGGTTCAATACCTGCGCTTGCATGGGCTCGTCCTGGCTGACCGTCACTTCCCCGGTGATTTCGAAGTTCGAGGGGCGGTCTCCGGCCGTTTCGGCCGCGCCGGCGGTTTGGCGCACGCGCAGGTGATAGAAGACGCGCGCCAAGTGTCGGCCGGCCTGGCGCAGTTCACCGCTCCCGCTGAGGTTTTGGAGAACATCCTGGGGTTTCTGGTCCACGGCGAATCCCTTCCGAGGGTGGCTCTGGGCCGGCCGGCCCGCACCTCGGTTGCGGAGGCCGGCGCAAATTGAAGCGCGTGACGAGCCGCTGAGCGGCTGATAATGCCAGTATGGTGTGAGGGGGTCTCAAAAGCGTCACAAGGCCCGCGCCGCCGCCCAGCCGATCTTTTACGCGGCGGCGCTGGAACCGCCGGTGGGGTAATACCCGGCGCTTAACACGGAGGCGCGCGCTTCCAAGGCCAACGACCGGTTCAGATACTCCCGCGCTTCCTCGTAGGCGCCGCTCTGCCGGGCCTGCTCGCCGGCCTTTTCCAAGTACGCAATCGCTTTGGCGGGATCCTCGGCTTTGTCCCAGTGCTCGGCCAACAGCCCATAGTGCGGGCCGAGATCGCCGGCGTGGACGCGCTCGTGCCATTCGGCGACGGCGCGGTGCAGCTGCCGCCGCTGGGCGAACAACATGAGGTTGTAGGCGGTCGCGTGCGTGAGCGAATCTTTGAAGCTGTAAGTCGGTTCGGCTTCCGAGGCATGCCGCACAATCAAATCTAGATCTTCCAGCGCCTCCAGATGCCCGGCCAGGTTGACGCGCTCGTCCGGATCGGGGTAGATCTCGCTCAACAGCGGCAAGGTGAAGACCGGCCCGATCACGCTGGCGGCTTTCAACGCCAGTTGTTCAGCCGGCGACAGGCGGTCAATCAGCAGGGCGCGCTCTGCCGCGCGGCCGGTCAGGCTGACCGCCGGCGTCGCCGGATGCTCGCCGGTGGGCCGATAAACCAGCACGGGCCGGGTGAGGCCTTTGACCGTGATCGGGAGCAGGGGCTCAAACCCGATCCGCGCCTGGGCCAGCTGATACGTGGCCTCGTCGCACAGAATGTCCCCCGGCGCCGCCTGCATCATCAGCCGCGCGGCCAGGTTCGTTTTATCGCCCAGGGCGCCATAGGCGCGCTGGGCCGGACTGCCATAGGCCCCGGCCCGCACCTGCCCATACGTAATGCCGATCTGGATCCCGGTAATAAAGGCCAGGGCCGCCGGCGGCGCGCGCAATTCCAGCGCGGCCCGGACCGCGCGGACGGCGTCGTCGGCGTGCGCCACCGGCACGCCCAGGGCGATGTAGAGATAACTCCCCTTATCGCCGACGATTAGTTGCAGCAGGGCGCCCTCGGATTGATCCACAACGCGCTCCACCCAGTGCATAAACGCGTCCAGCTTGAGGCCGGCCGCCTCATCGGCGTCGTAATCCAGGCCGCCAAACCGCAAGAACAGCATGGCGGCCGGCCGTAATTCCGAGAGCAAGTCGCTCTTGCCCGCGCGCACTTTTTCAAAGACCGTGGGCAGGAGCCAGGGCTCGGCTTGCGCGTCCGGGACGGCGTCGCCGGCCAGGGCCGGCCAGGGGCAGTCCGGCACCTCGCCGGCCAGCGCGCTGATCACCCCGCAGCCGGCGCGGTGCTCGCCGATCGTCAAGCGGCCGGCCAATTCAGCGGCGACCGCCGCCGACACAATCACCTCCCCGCGGCCGGCCAGGTGTTCGGCCGCCGCCAATTCGTCCATCAGCCCGCCGGCCAGCACGTCCAGGTATTGCCGGCGCGGATCGCCGACCAGCAGCCGCCGCACCGGGCCGCCCGCCACCGCGACCTTGATGGCCAGGGCGATGGCGGCTCCGGCCGGCGTGGTGAGCGTGGCGAAGGGCTGCATGGCGGCTTGCATCGCCAGGGCGCTGGCGGCAGCCCGCGCGGCCGCGCTCGCCGCGTCCGCGGCCGGCGCGGCCTCGTCGAACCAGCAGGTGATGGCGTCGCCGCTGAAGCTGACCACGCTGCCGCCGCGGCGATGCACCTCGGCGATCAAGGCCGCGTAAATGCGGTTGAGCTGGCGGGTCAGTTCCTCGGCGCCGCGCTGAAACCCCAGCTCGCGGGCCAGCGCTGCGGTGAGGGGCGTGAAGCCGGAGATATCGGCGAACAGGGCCGCGCCGCGGGTGCGCTCCGGCAGGGCCGCGCCGCGCGCCAGAGCCTGCCGGCGGTCCATAGGGATATAGACCGCGACGGTCTCCGCCGCCGCTTTCTGGCGCTCCTCGATGTCCAGCTGCAGCTGCTGCAGCTGCCGCTTGAGGCGCTGCTCGCGGGCGTGGACTTCGCCGGCCATGCGCTGGAAAACCCGCGCCAGATCGCCCAGCGCGTCCGGGCGCTGAGCCACCGGCGCCAGCGCGGCGGCCTCAAACTGGTTGGCCTCGATGGCGCGCGCGGCGGCCGTCAGCCGCTCCACCTGCCGCAGATACTCCACCTCTTGATCGCGATAGCGCTTTTTCTCCAGGCTGGCGCTCAGGCGCGCCTGGAGCAGCACCGGGTCAAAGGGCTTGGGCAGGTAGTCTTCGGCGCCCTGCTGGATGCCACGCACCACGCTCGGCAGGTCATTCATGGCCGAGATGATGATCACGGGCAGGTCGCGCGTGGCGGGGTCAGCCTTGAGGCGCGCCAGCACCGCGAAGCCGTCCAGGACCGGCATCATGATGTCCAGCAGCACCAGGTCGGGCTGTTCGGCCGCCACCTGGTCCAGCGCCTGCTGGCCGTCGGCGGCGCTGATGGTGGCGTAATCCAGGTCCTCCAATTCCTGTTCGAGGTAATCGACGTTGAAGGGCTCGTCGTCCACGATCAGGATTTTGGGGCGGGTGTTCATCGGCTACTGGTCCAGGACTTCCGCCAGTTTGGCCAGCAGCAAGGCCTCATCCACGGGCTTAGTGAGGTAAGCGTTGCAGCCGGCGGCCAGGGCTTTCTCGGCGTCGCCGCTCATGGCATGGGCGGACAGGCCGATGATTGGGATCTGGCGGAGCGCGGCGCTGCTTTTGAGGGTGCGGGTGGCCGTCCAGCCGTCCATCACCGGCAGGGACATATCCATCAGGATCGCGTCCGGATGCTCCTGCTCGGCCAGCGCCACGCCCTGCGCGCCGTCTCGGGCGATCACCAGCTCATAGTCATCCTCGAGCAGCTGGGTGAGCAGGTCGATATTCAATTCCACATCTTCGACAATCAGGATTTTGGTCATGCGGCGCTCGGCGGGGGCTGAACTTTATTCAAGGCGGCCTGCAGCTCGCGCAGCAGCGTCTCGCCGGCCAGACCTTGTTTGTGAATGATGTGGCCGACGCTCTGTTGCAGCAGCGCGGCCTCCTCGGCGGTGAGGGTTTTGGCGGTGATGACCACGATGGGAATGGCGCCATGCTCCGGGTTGTGCTGCAAGAGTTCGATCACCCCGAAGCCGTCCAGGCGCGGCATCATCAGATCGAGCAGGATGACGTCGGGCCGCTGGCGGCCCACCGCCTCCAGCGCCGCCACCCCGTCGGCGGCATGGTCGAGGACATAGCGCTCGCCCAGCAGCTGCTGGGCCAGGTC
>JAGOBN010000359.1 GCA_017999235.1 Anaerolineales bacterium
GGGGCTACTTTCCTCGATAGCTCAATCGGCAGAGCGGCCGGCTGTTAACCGGTAGGTTCCAGGTTCGAGTCCTGGTCGAGGAGCAGACAGAGTGGGCCGGACCAACGGCCCACTCTTTATTTTTCCGGCCGCCCAGCGAGGCCCGCCTCAGACGATGCGTATTACGATCCTTGGCACTGGCGCAATGGCGTGTGTAATTGGAGCCCGGCTGGCGGCGGTGGCGCCCCAGGCGCTGGCGCTGGTCGGCACCTGGTCGGACAGCCTGGCCGCAATCCGCCGGCGCGGCATCGTCCTGCTCGACCCGGCGGGGACCCACGCCTACCCGGCCCAGGCGTTCCACCTCGGCCAGCCGGTCCCGCCGGCCGAGATTGTCCTGGTGCTGGTCAAGGCCTGGCAGACGGCGGCCGTGGCGCCGTATGTGCCCGACCTGGTCAAGCCCGGCGGCGTCGTGATCAGCTTGCAGCACAGCCTGGGCAACCTGGAACAACTGGGGCCCGCCGCCTGCCTGGGCGTGACCGAAACCGCCGCGGAATTGATCGAGCCCGGCTACGCCAGCGCCGGCCCGGAAGACCCTATCAGCCTGGCGGCGCCCGAGTGGGCGGTAGAGGTCTTTCGCCACGCCGGCTTTGATGTCCGCGCGGTTTCGGCTGAGGCGGCCGCCGGCCTGCTGTGGGGCCGGCTCGCCATCCGCTGCGGGCTGGAAGCCCTGAGCGCGATCCTGCGCGAGCCGTATGGCCGGCTGTACGCGCACCCGGACGCCCGCTTGCTCATCGACCGCGCCGCCACCGAGTGCGCGCTGGTGGCCTGGGCGCAGCACCTCACCCTGCCCTTCGCCGATCCCTTGTTCGCCGTCCAGCATGCCGCCGAGCAGGGCGCCCAGCTGATCTCACCGATGGCGCGCGATCTGCGCCGGCGCACTCCGACCGAGGTGGACGCGCTCAACGGCGCTGTCACCCAGGCCGGCTTCCGGGCCGGCGTGCATACCACCGTCAACGAGATCCTCTGGCGCCAAGTGCGCGCCCTGGCCGCCCAGGCGGAAGGCTGAGGGCTGTGTCCGCTGACACGGCGGCCGCTTACTTCGCGCAAGTCCACGCCTCGCCCGGCTGGGGGCGTGTGTTGGACGCGTTCGTGCGTTTCCTGGCGCCCCAGCCCGGCTGGCGGACGCTGGACGCCGGCTGTGGGCCGGGCGCGCTGGTCCGACGGCTGGCCGGCCGCGGCTGTGATGCCGCCGGCCTCGACCAAGATCCCGCCATGCTGGTCCACGCGCCGCCCCGCGCCGCCGTGGGCGATGTGCGCGCCCTGCCCTGGGCGGGCGCGAGCTTTGACGCCGTCACGGCCACCAACGTCCTTTTCCTGCTGCCGGAGCCCCTGGCCGGCCTGCGGGAGATGGCGCGGGTGGCCCGGCCGGGCGGCTGGGTGGCCATGCTCAACCCTTCGCCGCGCATGTCCCTGGCCGCCGCCCAGGCGCACGCGGACGCCCTGGGCCTGGCCGGGTTTGAACGGCTCTCCCTGGTCAACTGGGGGGCTGTGGCCGAGCGCCACCACCGGCTGAACGAGGCGGAACTGGGGAAACTGTGCCGGGCGGCCGGGTTGTCAGAGCCGGCGATTGAGGCGAAAATTGGGCCGGGGCTGGCGCTGTTTGCCAAAGCCCGGCTAGAATGACCTGATGTCAACCTTAACCTGGTCCTTACGCCTGACCGCTGTCACCCTCCTGACCGCCTGGCTGGCCGCCGCTTGCGGCGGGCCGGCGACTCCGCCGGGCAGCACCCCGGCCGGCGGCGCCACCGCCACGCCGGGCGCTGGTGAGCCGGCTACCCGCCGCACCGCGATTTTGTCGGAGATCAAGAACAGCGCGGACGCGCGCGCCCTGGCCGACGCGGACTGGACCGCCGCCACCGTGGGAGAGCAGATTACGGCCGGCGGCGGCGTGCGGACCGGCGAGGAAGCCCGGGTCCGCATCGAGACTTCAGAAGGCTCGGTGATCCGCATCGCCGCCAACACCATTTTTGAATTAGCCGATTTCTCGCCGGACCCGCAAGACCCGGTGACCAAGCTGCAGCTGGAAGCCGGCCAGGTCTGGGTGTGGGTCACCAAGGCCCTGGGCGCCGGCAGTTTTGAGGTGGAGACGCCCAGCGGGGTGGCCACCGTGCGCGGCTCGCTGATGAGCGTGGCGTATGATCCGGCCACCGGCCGCCTGCAGGTGGAGTGCGCCGAAGGCCAATGCACCCTGGCGGATCGCCTGCGCCAGAATGTGGTGGCTCTGGCCGAGGGCGAGCGCTCCGAGATCCCGGCCGCCGGCCAGGGGCCGCTGGCCCTCCGGCGGATCGACCGCGCCCAACTGCGCGTCTGGCTGACCGAGTTTCCCGAGGTGCGCACCCTCATCCAGCGGCTCGTGGCGCGCGCGGAGGCCGAGGCCACCGCCACCCCGCCGGCCGGCCAGACCGCCTGCGATCACCCGTTTTTCCCGATGCGCGCCGGCGCCACCTGGTCCTATGAGACCGCCAACGGCCCCATGACCTGGACCATCACCGCCGTGACCGGCGATCAAAACCAAGCTACCGCCGACATGACCTATGTGATGAGCGGTGTCACCGGGACCTACCACTGGCAATGCACGTCGGCGGGCCTGGTCTCCTATGACTTCGGCACGCTGACCGCCTTGGAGGGCGGCCAATTGGCCAGCCTCACGGTGACGGACGGCGCCGGCGTCTGGCTGCCGGCGGCGGAGACGCTGACCGTCGGCTATGCCTGGACGAGCAGCTACGCGATGCAAATGTCCGTTGACCTGGGCGACGGCAACCTCCAGGCGATTGGTGACACCACCGTCCTGCAAGACCTCCAAGTGGTTGACCGCGAGCCGGTCACGGTGGCCGACCAGGCGCTGGACGGGCTCCGGGTGCTGCAACAGCGCACCCAAACTACCCAAACGGCCGTCGGCAATTTTACGGGGCCGGCGACGGAGTTTTCCTCCACGACTACGCTGGTCTTCGCGCGCGGGGTGGGCATCGTCACGATGAGCGGCACCGACGGCCTGAGCCAATTAGTCAGTTACAGCGTGCCGTAGGCGCGCCAAACTGGAACCCAGGAAGACGTTATGCAGACCTTTTGGACGGAGTACGGCTTTTTCCTATGGGGATTGACGACGGCCCTGGCGTTGATCGCCTTGGCCTGGATTGCCTGGAACACCTTCGCCCAACCGGGGGAGGACGACAGCGATGCGCCGGCGGAAGCGGCCTCGCCCGCCGACGGCTTGACGGCCCAGGTCCAGGAGCTGGCCGAAGGCGCGCCCCTCATGCGGGCCTCGCTGGGCCGCGCGCTGCAATGGGTGGGCCTGGAGCGCTACGTGGATACGGCCGGCGCGCCGGCCTTCGCGCTGGCCGTGGCGAATGCCCGCGGCGACGGCTTTATCCTGGCCAGCAGTGTCCGCGGCGGTTTGACCGCCAAACCGATCGCCGGCTGGGGCCCGATTGCCAAGGCGCTGTTCAGCACGGAAGAGCAGGCCGCCGTGGACCAAGCCCGCGCCCAGATCGAGCGCAAAGCCTAAAACATCTGTTCTGCGGCCCATTTGACAAGCGCCGCTGAACTGCTAGACTGACAGCTTGATCCGCTACGACGCTCTGAAAACGCCTAGGGAGCGCCCAATAAGGAGAGTCCATGTTCACTTTTCGGCCCGGGAAAAACGGGGCCAAAAATGCGAACGGGGGAACCGGCAACGGACACACCGGCCAGAACGGGCATCCCCCGGCTGGCCAGAACGGAAACGGTTATCGCACCGGGCACGGCAATGGTAACGGCCACGGGAACGCCGCCGGCCCGGTGGAGAGCGTCATCGGCCCCGGCATCCACTGGCAGGGGGCGCTGACCGGCGCCGGCGGCATCCGCATTGAAGGCTCGTTCGACGGCTCGATTAAGATCAACGGCCCGCTGGTGGTGGCCGAAGGCGCCAAGGTGACGGCAGAGGAAATCCGGGCCAGCGCCGTATCGGTGGCCGGCACCGTCAAAGCCAATATCGTGGCCGACAAGGTGGAGATCCTGGCCACCGGCCGCATCTATGGCGATCTGGTGACCCACGCCTTCGCTTCGGAGGAGGGCGCGTTCTTGCGCGGCCAGATTGTCATGCAGGACCCAACGGCGGCCCCCGCGGCCGCCCCAGCCCCCGCGGCTGGGAACTCCTGAAGCAGGAAAATCCACCGGGAAGCCGCAAGCTTCCCGGTCCCTTTTATCTTCCGCGCGTAACGCCGCCCCGCCCGTGAGGCAACTCGCGTTTTCCGGCCGGCCCGAGCGCCCTTGACCTTTCGCTGTGCCGCGCTATGGCCTCTCCCGGACAACCTTGCCGCCTATCCGTCGTCATCCCCGCCTTGGATGAAGCTGAGAATCTCGCCGAGCTGCTGCCCCAGATCCACACCACCCTGGCCGAGTTCGCCATCGCTTACGAGATTGTGATCGTGGACGAGCGCGCCAACGCGCGCACGCGGGACGTGGCCGCCCGGCACCGGGCCACCCTGCTTTCGCCGGCCAGCCACGGCTACGGCGCCGCCCTGCGCGCCGGCTTTCAGCACGCGGCCGGCGACTACATCATCACCATGGACGCGGACCAATCCCATCCCCCGGCCCTGCTGCGCGATCTATGGGCGGCGCGCGCCCAGGGCGAAATTGTGATCGCCTCGCGCTATGTGGCCGGCGGCCGCGCCGAGATGCCGTGGGAACGGCTGGTGCTCAGCCGGGTGCTCAACCTGCTCTTCAGCCGCGGCCTGGACCTGCGCGTCCGGGATATGTCCAGCGGCTTCCGGCTGTACCGGGCCAGCGTGGTCCGGCAGATCGCCGCCGTCAACCGGGATTTTGATTTTCTGCAGGAACTGCTGGTTAAGGCCCTGATGGCGGGCTACCGGATCGCCGAGATCCCGTTCGCGTATCAGCCGCGCCGGCATGGCGCCACCCACGCCCGGGTGATCCAATTCGGCCTGGCGTATCTGCGGACGTTCAGGCAGTTGTGGCGGCAGCGCAACTCCGTGGCCAGCGCCGATTACGACGCCCGCGCCCACGATTCCGCCGTGCCGCCGCAGCGCTACTGGCAGCGCCGGCGCTATC
>JAGOBN010000360.1 GCA_017999235.1 Anaerolineales bacterium
GTGCCGTCGCCCACCAAAACAATGTAGGCCGGGCGCGGGCTCCAGGTGTGGTAGACCGTGGTCAGAAAGGCGCGCAACGCCTCCGGGGTGGGCCGGCCGGCGCCGGCCGCGTCATAGACCGCGCGCACATCCTCCACCGCCACGCGCAAGCCCTGCGCCTCCCGCAGCGCCATCAGCGGACCCAGCGCGGGGATGAAATCCGGGTGGGAGATGATCAGATAATCGGCGCCGGCCGCGCCGCTGAGCGGGACCGGCGCGCGCACCGCGGCCGGCGCCCGCACGCCGGGTTCGGCCACCACGTGGTACCGGCGCGGTTGGCCGTTATCAGCCGGATCGGTGAAGGTCACCGCCCCCCCGGCCGCTTGCAGCGGCGCGAACAACTGCACCGGCTGAGCGGGATCCGTCACATCATAAACACGCAGGCCGGCTGAGGCGGTGAGCGCCACGGTGTAACGCAGGGGGCCGGCCGCGCCGGTCACGGTGGCGGCCGCGCCGGCCGCCGCTGCCGCCCGCGCGTGCCGAACTTGAAAGGCGTCCAGCCAGACTCCATCCGGGTTTGGCACGCTGAGGGTCAGCGTGTTCAGGCCGGCCGCTAACCGCCCGGCCGGCACCGTGACCGTGGTGGAGATCAGCGTCTGGCCGCTCCACAGCGCGGCGCCCAACTGCTCGCCGTTGACGGTCACCGCCACCTGATGGCTGCCTTGCGTAAAGCCCAACAACCAGACGGTCAGCGTGGCGGGCTGGGCCGCTTCCACCGCCGTCAGCGGGAAGTCAAAGCGGCGTGTATCGGTGCCGGGCCGGCTGAGGTATTCCCACATCCAGCGGTCGCCGTCCCAGCCGGGGGCGCAGCGGCAGCTGGAGGCGGTGTAGATGGCATTGGTCTCAAACCAGGCCTCGGTCCAGGCGGCGCCGGCGGTGGTGACGCCGGCGGCCACGGCCGGCCGGCTGGCCAGACGCGGCACCGGGCCGGCGGCCACGCTCAGGCGATACACATCGCGGGCCGTATAGCGGTCAAAGCGCGGCGCGGCGTAAAACAGGAAGCGCTCGTTGGGCGCCTCCCAGGCCAGCGCCACCTCACCGCCGGCGCGCTCGAGGCGCACCGTGGCCGGGTCCACGCTATCCACCGGGAAGCCGGCCGCTCGCAGCGCGGCATACGAGATGGCGGTCAGGCCGGCGGCCTCGACCTCGATCAAGGCTTCCGGGCCGGGCGCGGCTTGTATTTGGGCGGGAAGCGCTTGCGGCGGCGCGGCTTGGACCTGGGCGGGGTTGACGACGCTGGCCGCGAGCGCGGCCAGCAGCGGGTCGGCGGAGGCCGGCGCTGCCGCGGTCGGGGCCGGCGCCGCGAACTGCACGCGCACGCGCGCGTGGGTGGTGACGCGCAGGCCGGCGCCAGCCGGCACAACCGGCCAGAACAGGACGCGCGCCAGGGTCACCCCGCGCAGGCTGCCCAAGACCGTCAAGGTGACGGCGCTGATGGGCGCGGGGCTAAGCCGGGCGGCGGGCAGGGAGGGATGCGGCGCGCCGTCCGGCCCAGGCAACTCCACCAGCGGCCAGGCGGCGTCCGCCAGCGGACCGGGCAGCGGCTGCCACGTTTGCTCCAGTTCCAGGATTTCCAGAGTGGGCGTGCCGCCGGCCGGCACGGCCACGAGCGCGGCCGCAAAGGGCAGGCGGGGCTGTCCAGGCTGGTCAGTGAGGGCGTAGCCGGGGACATCGACCTGCCAGCCGCCCGCCAGCGCGGGCGTCAGGGTGGGCGGCGCGGCGCGCCATTCCAGTGGCGCGGCGCGCCATTCCAGTGGCGCGGCGCGCCATTCCAGCGGCGCGCCCGCGACCGGGGTTGGCAGCGGGGTCTGAGCCCAACCCGAGCTGGGCAGAATCAGGATCATCAGACCGATCAGATGCGGCAGCCGGCGCCGCGCTGGGGGTAAACACATCGCCCCCCACTATAAGTCAACCCGGTGCGGCTGGGGAGGGTTGACGGCGGCGGGGGGCGATGATTTGGGCGAAAATTAACGCCGGCGCGCTCAGCGCGTCTGTAAATCCAGCTCCCAGATCACGTTATTGGGATCCGTGTTGATGGCGGACGCGCCCACGAGCTGGACGTTGCCGAGCCGGGCGTTGATCTGATCAGCGGCCGGCTGCAGCAGGCTGGTCGGCAGCGCCACCCATCCGAAAGGCGTATCGCCCATGTCGAGCACGTGCGCGGCCGCGCTTTGCAGAGCCAGCGGCTCGCCGGGCAGGTCGGAAAGCTGGAAGGTCGCCGCCACTTCCATCCCGCCCAGGTCGGCCAATTGGCCGGAGACGATCACCTGCTCGTCGTTCACCAGGCGCACTTTGCCGGTTTCGGCCACAAAACCGATCTCGGGGCCGAGAATGTATTTCACATAGGAGCTGATCTCGTCTTCGCTAAAGGCAAAGGTCAGCGCCTGCCCGGGCGCGATGGCGTTGAGGGCGGCCAGCTTCTGCTCGAAGACCACGGCCTTGGCGGGGTCGGAGCCCACCGGGCGATTGAGCGCGGTCAGGGCCGCCGCGCCGATCACGACGCCGCCGGAGAAGAAACAAGCGGCGGTGATAAAGACCAGCACGCCGACGATGATCACCAGGCGCACGACCGTCTTTTCACTCAGGCCGGTATGGATCGTGGTTTGGTTTTTAACCACATCCCGGCCGGCCACATCGCCGCCCACGGTGAGGTCGCCGGCGCTGTCGAGATGGGCGCCGCCGGCGGGCGGTTGCGGCTCCGGGCGTGGGGGTTCAGAAGGTGTGCTCATACGGTCCCTTGGGGCGGCAAATGTTGCGGGCCGAAGGCGTCCGGCAGCAAGGCGCCCACGCTGGTGCGGCGGGTGATGACGCCCTGCCCATCCACGATCAGCACGATCGTTTCCAATCCAAATTCGGCCAGCCCCTGGCGGCAGGCGCCGCAGGGCGAGCCGGCGTTCTCGGTGGCCACGGCGATGGCCGTGAAGTGCCGTTCGCCTTCGGACACGGCTTTGACCAGGGCCACGCGTTCGGCGCACAGGGTCAGCGGATACACCGCGTTCTCGATATTGCCGCCGTCGTAGATCCGGCCGGAGGCCGCCAGCAGCGCGGCGCCAACGCGGTAGCGTGAGTACGGGGCATACGCCCACTGCCGCGCTTCCAGTGCGCGGGCGGCCAGGCTGGCGGAATCAAAATCATTCATGGGCGGGGTTTTCCACAGGCGGCAGGGGCTGGGTGCCGTTGCCCCGCCGCGGCGGTTCCGGCCGCGGCGGTTCCGCCGGCGGTGTTTCCACCGGCGGCGCGGGCAGCAGGCGGGTGGCGCGCACCTTGCGGATGCGCCGGCCGGTGACGGTTAGGACCTCGAACTGCACGCCCTCGGCGGCGGCGGACTCGCCCGCCGCGGGGATGTGGCCGAGCTGGCTGTAAATAAAGCCCCCCAGCGAGTCGCTGTCGTCGCTGGGCAGCCTCACGCCCAGCAGTTCGTTGACCTCATCCAGGTCCAGGCGGGCGTCAAAGATATAGTCGGCGTCACTCAGCCGCTCAATGTAGGATTCTTCATCGCCGTCGTATTCATCGCGGATATCGCCGACGATCTCCTCGACAATGTCTTCCAGCGTGACGATGCCGGCCGTGCCGCCGTACTCATCCACCACCACGGCAATGTGGATGCGCTTTTGCTGCAGTTCCGCCAGCAGGTCGTTGGCCTTCTTGGTCTCCGGCACAAAATAGGCCGGCCGCAGCAGCCCGCGCAGCGGCGCCTCCACTTCGCCGGCGCGCCAGGCGCGCAGCAGGTCCTTCACATACAAAATGCCGACGATATGGTCAATGCTGCCTTCGTAGATCGGCGCGCGGCTGTGGCCGGCGTCCAGCAGGGCATCCACGGCTTCCACCCGCCGCGTCTCCACATCCAGGGCCAGCACGTCGATGCGCGGCACCATCAGCTCGCGGACCCAGGTCTCGCTGATCTCAAAGATCGAGTAGATCATCTCTTTCTCGTCTTCTTCGATCGCGCCGCCTTCTTCGCCGGCGTCCACCAGCGTCTTGATCTCTTCCTCGGTCACCAGCGGCGCGCGCTGGCCGGCCACCGGCGCCGAGATCCGCGACGCCAGCCATAAGGTCAGCCGCACCACCGGCGCCAGCAGCCAGATCAGGGCGCCGACCAAGGGCGCGAAATACAGCGCCGCTTGCTCCGGGTTGCGCAGCGCCAGCGCTTCCGGCAGGAACTCGCCCAGGCTGACCACCAGAATGGTGACGAGCAGCAAGCCCAGCGAGAACAGCACGCCTTCTGCCGGCGCGCTGAGGGTCACCCATTGCTGCACGGCCGCATCCAGCGGCTGGGCGAACAGCAGCGCCGCCAGGCCGGCCAAGCCAAAGCGGCAGAACGTCTGCGTCAGGCGTAGGGTGGCCAGCAGCGCGGTGGCGGCCTCGGCCACGCGCAGCGCCCGTTCCGCGCCGCCATCGCCGGCCTCCGCCCATTGGCGCAGGCGCCCGCGCGAGGCGTTCACCAGCGCCGCCCGGCCGGCGGCCAAGAAGCCGTTCACCAGCAGCAGGCTGATAATCGCGATGAGGCCCGTGGTGTAATCCAACATACCGTTACGCTGTGTGCTAGTCAGGGGTTAGGGGCTTAGCCCCGGGCCCTCATCCACTTATCCCTTGAGCTTTCGAATAACCCGCGCCGGCACGCCCACCGCTAGACTATCCGCCGGGACGTCCTTGGTGACCACCGAACCGGCCCCGGTGCGGGCGCCGGCGCCCACGGTCAGCGGCGCCACCAGCATGGTGTCGCTGCCAATGAAAACCCGCTCGCCGATAACGGTCTTGTGCTTGCGCACCCCGTCATAATTGCAGGTGATTGTCCCGGCGCCGATATTGGTCTCCGCGCCGATGACGGTGTCGCCGACATAGGAAAAATGCCCCATCTTCACGCCCGGCCCCAGTGTGCTGTTCTTGATCTCGCCGAAGTTGCCCAGGTGGACGCCGTCTTCCAGCCGCGCCCCCAGGCGCAAATGCGCGAACGGCCCCACCTCCACATCGTCCCCCAACCAGGCGCCCTCCAGCACGGAGGCCTCCACCTGGCAGCGCTCGCCCATGCGGGTATCGCGCAGGAT
>JAGOBN010000361.1 GCA_017999235.1 Anaerolineales bacterium
AATGGTCCGGATTTCAAGATTCAGCAGGGTCGCCATGCTGCCGCCGCCCAATGGCCCACGGGGATGAATTCCGATAAACACTGGTCGGGCGGGGCCATAGTGTTGAATTGTATACCCTCTTCCCCCCTCCCCGGCCGACGGCCAACCGGGCGCGGCCGGGCCTCCGCAGAGTCAGCTAAACACCCATCGGGGGATGGCCGTCCACCTGCCCGCGAGCGCAGCGAGCGGTCCGGCGGCGCGGCGCGGGCCGCTCAACACTGTGTCGGCGCAATGGGCCAAGCGCTTGCGTATGTGGGGGTGGATCTCGCCGGTCCGGCCGACCAGCCGGTGCGGGTGGATGAAACCACTCAGGCGGCAGGGGATGCCGCCGGCTGTGGTGACACCCGGCCAGGCGGCGTCTGGTTCCAGCGGGGGAGGCCGCGGTCCAACCCGCGTCCAGGTTCAGCGCTGGGCCGGTTCGGCGGGCAGCCACCTCGGCAAAGTGAAGGTGAACCGCGCGCCCAGGCCGCTCTCCGCCCAGATGCGGCCGCCGTGCGCTTCCACCGCCATCCGGCAGAAGGCCAGCCCCAGGCCGCTGCCATGCCCCGCCACCCGGCCGGTGACAAATTTCTTAAACAGCTGACCCTGGAGCTCCGGCGGGATCCCCGGGCCGGTATCGGCCGCCGTGACCAGCAGCTGCTGAGCCGCCGGGTCCGCCCGGACGCTTAATTGGATGACGCCCTCCGGCGGCGTGAACTTGAGGGCGTTGCCGATCAAGTTCTCCAAGACCCGCTGGACCAGCCGGCCATCCGCCCAGGCCGGCGGCAGGTCTGGCGGCACGTCCACAGTCAGCCGCATTTGTTTCTGCCGCGCCACGGGCGCCGCCGCCGCCACCACCGACCGCGCCAGGGCGGCCAGATCCACCGGCGCGCGTTCGAGCGGCACCTGGCCGGCCTCCAGCCGGCTGACCTCCAAAATCCCGTCCACCAATTCCTGGAGATGCCGCAGGCTGTCGTCGGCCAGGCTCAACATCTGGCGCTGATCGGCGGTCAGGACTTCCAGGCTGTCCAGCGCAAAAACCTGCAGCGCGCTTTGCGCGCCCGTCAACGGCCGGCGCAGATCATGGACCAGGGTATGCGTCAGGTCCTCGCGCAGCGCCGCGAGATTCCGCTCGGCGGTGACATCATGAAACGTCACGACATGCCCCAGGGCCAGGTCCCCCCACCGCACCGGCACGGTCTGCCAATGCAGGGCGCGCGGCGGCACCGGGCAATCGCCTTCGCCGGGGATGTCCGGCGCCTGAAAAACCCGCCGCGTCTCAGCCAGCAAGAGCCGCGCGGCGGCCGGCGCGCGGCCGCGCAGATCGGCCAGGAGCCGGCCGACCGAACTGCCCAGCCAGGCCTCGGCCGGCTGGGAGAGCCCCAGATAATCCACGACGCGGGCGTTGATGATCTGGATCTGCCCGGTGGCCGCGAACAACACAATCCCGTCCCGGCTGGCCGCGATGAGGGCCTGCAGCCGGCCGTGTTCCTCGGCCATGCGGCGTTCCGCGCGTTTGCGCTCAGTGAGGTCGGTGACCACGGCGATGGCGCCCCCCACCTGGCCGCCGCGCCAGCGCGGGGTGCCGGTGATCAGCACATCCACCAGCCGGCCACTGGCGTGGACCAGGCGTGTTTCGTAGGTGGTGGTGCGGCCGGCCTGGCGCGCGGAGCGGGCGGCCTGCAAAACCGCCCGGTCTTCCGGCAGGGTGAAGTCATCGGGCGGGCGGCCCAGCAGATCGGCCGGCTGGTAGCCCATAAACTCGGCATAGGCGGGGTTGATGTATTCGAACCGGCCGGCCGCGTCGGTCACCGTCAGGCCCTGCCCCATCGCGGCCATGACCGTCTGCGCGAAGTCCCGCTCCGCCTGCAGCTCAACTTGGACCCGGCGGCGCTGGGTGATATCCCGGAACACCAGCACGCCGCCGGTCAACCGCCCGCGGTCATCCCGGATGGCGGCCGCGCTGGCTTCGATGGGCGCCCCGCTCCCCGCCCGCGCGCTCACCAGCCAGTACGCGGCCGGCGCGACCACGCCCCCGGTCTGCAGCACCGTGGCGACCGGGCTCGGCACCGGGGTGCGGGCCGCCTCGTCGACGAGCGGGACAATGTGGTCAACGGCCAGGCCGGCCGCCTCCGCCTGGGTCCAGCCGGTGGCCGCCTCGGCCGCCGGGTTCATGAATTGAATGCCGCCGGCGCGGTCCGTCGCGATCACGGCCTCGCTCAGGCTGGTCAACGTCGCCGTCAACCAGCGTTCGTGAGCTTTTACTTGCGCTTCCATGCGGTGCTTGTACAGCGCAATCTCAATCACCATCTGGAGTTCGCGGTCTTCAAACGGCTTGAGGATGTAGCCGTAAGGCTCCGTCAGGCGGGCGCGCTGGAGCGTCTGCTCATCCGAATGGGCGGTGAGATAAATGACCGGCCGGTTGTAGTCGGCGCGGATGCGCTCGGCGGCCTGGATGCCGTCCATCTCCCCCTTCAGCCGGATATCCATCAGCACCAAATCCGGGTCCAAGCGGCCGGCCTCTGCCACCGCCGCCTCGCCGTAGGCGGCGGTCGCCACCACCTCGTAGCCCAGGCCGATCAGCCGGCTCTTGAGATCCAAAGCGATGATCGACTGGTCTTCGACGACCAGCAAGCGCGCGGAGGTTATGCTCACAACTCCTGCCGGCCCGCCGGGAACTCGATCCGGAAGGCGGTGCCGGCCGCCTGGTTCAAGGTGATGACGCCGTCGATCTGGGCCGCCAGGCTGTTGACCAGCTGCAGACCCAGCGACGCGGTGGCCTGGAAGTCGACCTCGGACGGGAAGCCGACGCCGTCGTCGGCCACCCGCAGCTCCACGCGCCCCGGGCCGGCCGGCCGCAGGGCCACCACAATCTCGCCGGCGCGGTCGCCCGGAAAGGCGTGCTTGAGGGCGTTCGACACCAGCTCATTGATGATCAGGCCGCAGGGCACGGCCGTGTCCACATCCAGCCAGCAGCCGGCGGCTTCCACCCGCAGTGTCACCCGGCCGGCTTGCGCGGCGTAGGTGCGCAGCAGTTGGCTGGCCAGGCTCTGGGTGTACTCGGCCAGGTCGATGCGGGCCAAGTCCGGGGAGCGGTAGAGCTTCTCGTGGACCAGGGCCATGGAGCGCACCCGGTTCTGGCTGTCGCGCAGCACCTCCAGGGCCTGCGGGTCGGAGACGGCGCGCGCCTGCAAGTTGAGCAGGCTGCTCACCACCTGCAGGTTGTTTTTCACCCGGTGATGAATCTCCTTCAGCATCACTTCCTTCTCGCGCAGCGAGACTCGAAGCTGGTCTTCCGCCTGCCGCCGCAAGGTGATGTCTTCGCCCAGGCTGGCGGTGCCCAGGATACAACCGTTCTGGTCGCGCAGCGGCGTGTTGGTCCACGCCACCAGCCGGACCGCCCCCGGCCGGGTGAGGATCGGATTCTCAAAGTGGGTGGGGATGGTGTCGGCGCGCATCAGGCGCAAGAACTGCTCCTGCAGGCCGGTCTCGGCCGGCACGAAATGCTCGAACCAGGCCTGGCCCAGGAGCTCGGCGCGGGTCCAGCCGGTCATCGCCAACAGATAATCATTGCAGAACGTGACGCGGCCGTCAAGATCCAGCCGGAGCGCCGCCAATTCGACGTTCTCCAGGGTCTCGCGGAAGCGGCGCTCTGATTCCTGCAGCGCGGCCTGGGCGTGTTTGCGCTCGGTGATGTCGCGCACAATCGCCAGGACGGTGTCCTGGCCGTACGGCATCAGGCGGGCTTCGTAGTAGGCGGTCGCCGCCCCCATCCACAGCGGGTACTCGACGGTCTGCGGCTGACCCGTGTCCGCGGCGGCCGCCAGCGCCGACATCAGCGAGGCCGCGACCGCCGGCGGCAAGGTCTCCGGGATGGAGCGGTGGATGAATTGTTCGGGCGGCAGCAACAGCTGGCTGGCCGCCGGCGCATAGAAATCCAAATAGGCGCCGGCGCGGTCCAAGATAAAAATCAGGTCCGGCACCGCCCGCAGCAAGACGCGGTTGCGGGCCTCGCTGGCGTGCAAGTCGCGGTTGGCCGCCTCCAGTTGGACCGTGCGCTCCCGCACGCGGTCTTCCAGCCCGCGGTTGAGCTCGCGGACGGTGGCTTCCGACTGCCGGCGCTGAGCGACCTCATGCTGGGCGTCCGCAAACAGCCGCTGGTTCTCGCGCAGGATCAGGAATTGCCGGATCAGCACCAGCGCGACAACCAGGGCAAACCCCCACTCCAGGCGGAAGGCCAGTTCATTCGGCTGACCCCAGAGCATCAAGCCGCCCAGCAGCGCCACCCAGACATACGGCAGATACGTCGTCCAGGTTAAGTAGCGGCGCCCGGCCGGCGGGTGTGGCCTCTGGAGGCTGCCCGCCAGACCGACCAGCGCCAAGCTGAGCGTCCAGCCGACGTCTAACCAGTTGCCCTCCTGGTAGATGCCGTGCACGACTTGAAGGGCATACAGCACATCGGTCACGATCAGCATGCTGATCGCGACCGCCAGGACCATCACCGCCCTTTGGCCCGGTTCCCAGTTGTGCCGGAAGATCAGCAGCGTAAAAGCCGTAAACAGGCCAAAGTCCAGCAGCGGATAGAGCGCGGCCGGCACTTGGCTCAGAATGTCCGCGGGACTGCGCGCCAGAATCGGATCGATGACCAGCACCCCGAGCAGGCCGCCGCCGGCGATCAGCACGATACCCATATCGAGCAGCATCGTGACGGTTTCCGTCGGCGCCAAGCCGGCGGCCGGAAACAGCAGAAGGCCGATCACCAGCAACACGTAAGACCCGAGGAACAGGCCCTCCGCGAGAAAACTCGCCGGGTTGGGGCTGGGGATCAAAGCCAACATGTCGCCGAGCGCCACGACCGCCATGGCCAGACCGAGCGCGAGCCAGGCCCAGTACACGCGCCAGCCGGCAGAAGCCGAACGCCGGGCGGCCTGGAACAAGGCCGCGGCCGCCAAACCGCCGGCGAGCGACAGCATCAGGTTGCTGAGCCAGCCCCCCAATTCCGGATTAGAGCGCGTGGCAGCGATGATGATCAGATGGATCACCACCACGC
>JAGOBN010000362.1 GCA_017999235.1 Anaerolineales bacterium
ATGCTGGTCGATACGCATTGCCATTTGGATTTCGAGCAGTTTGACCCGGACCGGGAGGCAGTGCTGGCCCGGGCGCGGGAGGCCGGCGTCACCCGGATCATCATTCCGGGCGTGGACCTGGCCGCCTGCCGGCGCGCGGTGGCCCTGGCGGAACGCGAGCCGGAAGTGTATGCGGCGGTCGGGATCCATCCCAATTCCATAGAGGATTTGACGCCGGCGGGGTGGGTGGAACTGCGCGAATTGGTGAAACACCCTAAAGTTGTCGGAATCGGGGAAATTGGGATAGACTTGTATTGGAGAAAAATGTCACTAACCGACCAAGAGGCGGCTTTTCGAGCCCAAGTGCGGTTAGCGGATGAGGCCGGCAAACCCGTTATCGTCCATGACCGGGACGCCCATGCCGAGGTCATGGCGGTTCTCCAGGACCTGCGGCCGGCCCGGGGCGGGGTGTTGCACGCTTTTTCGGGTGATCAGCGCATGGCGGAAGCCGCGCTGGAGCTGGGCTGGTACCTGGGCGTGGACGGGCCGGTCACGTATAAGAAGAATGACGCTCTGCGCGCCGTGTTTGCGGCGGCGCCGCTGGAGCGGGTGCTGGTGGAGACCGACGCGCCCTACTTGACCCCGCAGCCGCGGCGCGGCCAGCGGAATGAGCCGGCGTACGTGCGGTGGGTGGTGGAAAAAGTGGCGGAGTTACGCGGTATTTCGATGACAGCGGCGGCGGCGGCGACCACCCGCAACGCGGCCCGTCTGTTCGGATGGGAGTCGTGAGTATGGCGACCTCAACAATGCCCCGGTTGGCGGAGCCGACCCTGGCGGATTTGCTGGCGCTGGTCCAGCCCGGCCTGCGCGCCGTCGAAGCCAAGATGCGCGAGACGACGATTGCCGAGCACGCGGCGCTGAACCAGGCGCTGGAACACCTGCTGGCGGCCGGCGGCAAACGCGTGCGGCCGGCGGTGGCGCTCCTGGCGGCGCATCTCTTTCAGGCGCCGCTGACGCGCTCCACGGCCCTGGCGGCGGCGGTGGAGATGCTGCACACCGCCACGCTGGTGCATGATGACCTGGTGGACGGCTCGCTGCTGCGGCGCGGGCATCCCACGCTCAATGCCCAGTGGAGCCCGGCGGCCACGGTGCTGGCCGGCGATTTCCTGTTCGCGCGCGCGGCGGAATTAGCCTCCCAAGCCGAGTCCGTGCCGGTGATGAGCGCCTTCGCGCGCACGCTGATGATCATTGTCAACGGCGAACTGACGCAGATGTTCGCCGGCCGCGGGCGCGCCTCCCGGCCAGGCTACTTTGACCGCATCTACGGCAAGACCGCGTCGCTCTTTGAAGTGGCGGCGCTGGCGCCGGCGCTGCTGGCGGACGCCGCCGCGGAAGAGGTGGAGGCCATGCGGACCTTTGGCCGCGAAGCCGGCATGGCTTTCCAGATCATGGACGATGTCCTGGATTTCACCGCCGACGCCGCGCAGTTGGGCAAGCCGGCCGGCAGCGACCTGCGCCAGGGGCTGATCACCCTGCCGGCGCTGTGTTATTTGGAAGCCCATCCCGATGACCCCGATCTGGCCGCGCTGCTGAACGGCCGCGCCGGCGACCCGGTGCTGGTGGAGCGCGTGGTGCGGGCGGTGTGCGGCTCGGCCGCCATTGCCCAAGCCGTGGATGAAGCCCGCGCCTATGTGGCCCGCGCCCAGGCCGCCCTGGCCGGCGTGCCGGCCAATCCGCACCGTCAGGCCTTGAGCGATCTCGCCGAGTTGTTTGTCAACCGCAACTTGTGAGCGCGCGGCGCTGCTTCTACCTGCTGGCCGCCGCGCTGGGCGGCGGGGTGCCGTACGTTTTTTTGCTGGGCTATTTTCAGGAGCCGGACGCTACCCTGGCCGGCTTTGTCGGCGCGCTGTTCGCCAACCGCGTCTCCACCGGGTTTGCGCTTGATCTGGTGATCTCGTCGCTGGCCTTCTGGCCCTTCCTGTGGGAGGAAGCGCGCCGCTGGCGGCTCCCGCACCCCTGGATCTACATCGTCCTCAATCTGGCGATCGGGCTGTCCCTGGCCTGGCCGCTGTTTCTCTTCTTCCGGCAGGGCCGGCTGGACGCCGCGGCGCGCGGCTGAGGCGCGCCGGACGGGTTACAATTCACCGCGTGCCGGCCCCCAATCTATCCATCCTCATCGTCTCCTGGAATGTTTGGGAGCTGTTGCGCGCCTGTCTGCGCTCGCTGCCGCTGGCGGATCCCGCCGTGGAAGTGATCGTGGTCGATTCGGCCTCCAGCGACGGCACGCCGGCCCGCGTCGCGGCCGAGTTCCCGGCGGTGCGCGTTATCGCCAGCGCCGAGAACCTGGGCTACAGCCGCGGCAACAACCTCGCCCTGCGCGCCGCCGGCGGCCGCTATCTCTTGGTCCTCAACCCGGATACGGTGGTGGCCGGCGCGGCGCTGGCGCAGTTGACGGCTTACTTGGACGCGCACCCGGATGTGGGGGTGGTGGGGCCGGGCCTGGTCTATGGCGATGGGACGCCCCAGCCGACGCGCCGGCGCTTTCCGACTCTGGCGACCCTGTTTTTTGAGAGCACCTGGCTGCAGGGCTGGGCGCCGCGCGGCCTGCTGGACCGCTACTACGCGCGCGACCTCCCGGCCGAACAGGCGGTGGACGTGGATTGGGTGGTGGGCGCGGCCCTGCTGGTGCGGCGCGCCGCGTATGAGCAGGCGGGCGGCTTCGATGAGGGCTTCTTCATGTACTCGGAGGAGCTGGATTGGTGCCGGCGCCTCAAGCAGGCCGGCTGGCGCGTGGTCCACTTCCCGCCGGCCCGCATCATCCATTACGAGGGCCGTTCCAGCGCCCAGGTGCCGGCCGCCACGCACATCCGCTTCAACACCAGCAAAATCCGGTACACGCGCAAGTATCACGGCCCGGCGGCGGCGGCGCTGCTGCGCCTGTTTCTGCTGGCCGGCTTCGCGTGCCAGCTGGGGCTGGAAGCCGCGAAGGGCCTGGCCGGCCACAAGCGCGCCCTGCGCGCTGAACGGGTGCGCGCGTACTGGCAAGTGCTGCGCTCTGGCCTCCAGGGCCAAGCGTGAATCAAAGGCCTGGGCCACCGAGACGCAGAGACATGGAGACACTATGAGGCTGTCTCCTGACTCTGTGTCTCGGCGACTCTGTGGCATATTCCTCATTGAGTAGTGACCTGAAATGCGGATTGGGATTGTAACCGGCGAGTATCCGCCGCTGGCAGGCGGGGTAGGCGATTACAGCCACGCGCTGGCGCGGGCGCTGGCCGCGCTGGAGGTGGACCTGCACGTCCTCACCGATCGGCGCTGTGCGGGAGGGCCGGCCGCCGCCGGTGTGACGGTGCACCCGGTCATCGGCCGCTGGTCCTGGCCGGCGCTGGGGCGGCTGCGCGCGCTGGCGCGGACCCTGCGGCTGGATTGGCTGAACATCCAATACCAGGCCGCCGCTTTTGGCTTGGGCGCGCCCATCCATTTCCTGCCGGAGATCGCGGGCGTGCCGAGCGTGGTCACCTTTCATGATCTCCGCCTGCCATATCTGTTCCCCAAGGCCGGACCGCTGCGGCCCTGGGCGGTGACCCACCTGGCGCGGACCGCGCGCGGCGCCGTGGTCACCGCCGCCGCGGATGAAGCCGAGCTGCGCCGGCGCGGAGTGGCGCATGTACGGCAGCTGCCCATCGGCAGCAATATCACGCCGGCGCCGCCGGCTGATTTTGAGCGCGCCGCCTGGCGGGCGCGCTGGGGCTTCTCGCCGGCTGAGTTTGTGCTGGGCTACTTTGGCTTTCTCAACCACTCCAAGGGCGGCGACACCTTGATCCGCGCGCTGGCGGTGCTGGCCGAGCGCCGGGCGCGTGTGAAGCTGGTGCTCATTGGCGGGACAGCCGGCGCCAGCGACCCCACCGACGCGGATTTCGCGGCGCAGGTGGAACGCCTGATTGCGCGCCATGGCCTCGAAAACCGGATCACGCGCACAGGCTTTGTGGCCGCGCCGGAGGTCTCGGCGCACCTGCTGGCCTGCGATGCGGTAGTGCTGCCGTATCGGGACGGCGTTTCGCTGCGGCGCGGCTCGCTCATGGCGGCCCTGGCGCATGGCTGCGCCGTGATCAGCACCCAGCCGCCGGCGCCGGTGCCGGAATTGCGCGACGGCGAGAACGTGCGCCTGGTGCCGGCCGAGTCGCCCGAGGCCCTGGTGCTGGCCGTGACCGAACTGTTGGATGCGCCCGCCCTGCGCGCGCGGCTGGGCGCGCAAGCCCGCGCCACGGCCGCGTTGTTTAACTGGGACGGCATCGCGCGCCGGCTGTTGGATTTTCTGGGCGCGCTGTAAGCGGCCGGCCCTCTGCTCCGGAGAAGTACCCCACCGTGTCCGCTTTCCTTCACCGCCCCATCGTTTGGCTGCTGGCCGCCTTCATCGCCCTCGGCGCCGTGTATGCGGTGGTCACCCCGCTGTTTGAGGTCTCCGATGAACTGTGGCACTACCCGATGGTCAAGACGTTGGCCGATGGCCACGGGCTGCCGGTGCAAGATCCCGCCGCCGTCGGCCCCTGGCGGCAGGAGGGCAGCCAGCCGCCGCTCTACTACCTGCTCATGGCGGCGGCCACCGCCTGGATCGACTCTTCAGATTTGGACCAGGTGCGCTGGATCAACCCGCACACCGACAATGGCCTGATCACCGCGGACCGCAACAACAACATCGCCATTCACCGCGCCGACGAGGCCGGCCGCTGGACGGGGGCGGCCCTGGCAGTGCGCGTCATCCGCCTGCTCTCGGTGCTGCTGGGGGCCGCCACCGTGTATTTCACCTACCGGCTGGGGCGGGAGCTTTTCCCGCCGCCCAGCGCGCTGCCGTTGGCGGCCGCCGCGCTGACGGCGTTCACGCCGATGTTCGTGTTCATCAGCGCCTCGGTCAACAACGACAATTTGGCCGTCACCCTCTCGGCCGTCACGCTGTGGTTCCTGGAACGCTGGCGCCAGGCGCCGCCGGCGCGGCTCGGGCGGGAGCATCTGATCCTGGGTCTGCTGCTGGGGGCCGGCGCGCTGAGCAAGCAATCAGCGCTGGGGCTGTGGGGGCT
>JAGOBN010000014.1 GCA_017999235.1 Anaerolineales bacterium
CGCCCTTGAGGATAGGCATGTTTGGCCAGGATCGGACAGATCGCGTCATACCACAGCGCCGTCTCATCGAAGAACTTGTCGGCCGCGTAGCTCAGCGCCGGGATCGGGCGCGGGACCTGGGTGAGAACCGCCTTGGTCCCCTGGGCGTTGAGGGCCTGGAGTTCGGGGTCTTCCAAGATGCGGCGCGGGTAGCCGAACCAGGTCAACTCCGAGTTGATTTGTGGCCCGGGGCGCACCACGATGTCCATCCCCTTCTGTTCGATCAAGGTCAGGAAGGCGTCGATATCCGTGCGCGGGTCGATCTGGCCGAAATCAAACCGGCCCCGCTCGATCTCGTGAGCTTCCCACGGGATATAGATTGAGATCGTGGTGAAGCCCATGGCCTTCACCTTGTCGAGGATGTCGCCCCACTGGTCGCGTTCCAGCCGCCAGTAGTGCACGGCGCCGCCGTACACTTCCGCCGTCCGGTCGCCCACGCGGAACTGGTGGTTGTCCGCTACGATCGCCCGGGGGGGATGAGCCTGTGTCTGAGCAGTCATAGGAGTTCTCCCTAGGAATAGGTGGATTACCGCTGAATAGGCGGCCGGACAGAGCGCCGACGAGGCCGCCCCGCCCACGCCGGCGCGTCCCTTCCGCTTCTGGCCCGCAGGACGACGGTCCGGCGGAGCGCTCATTGGTTTAGAGCAAACGCTCGATCTGGGGAGATACTAGGAGAAGTGAGCCAGCGTCACAATATACGAAAGTTGTAATGCAGGTTGTATCTTGGGACAGATGGGGTATGCCTGGCCCGGTCAGGTCAGCCAGCCGAGTTCACGGGCGCGCATGACGGCTTCCGTGCGGTTGACCGCGTGGAGCTTGCCCAGGAGGTTGCTGCCGTGCTTCTTGACCGTCGGAATGCTGATCACCAGCCGGCTGGCGATGGCTTGGTTGGAAAGGCCAGCCGCCATCAGCCGCAGCACCTCCAATTCCCGCTCGCTGAGGGGCTCCACCAGCGGCTGGCGGATGGGCGGAGCGGGCGGCGCTACTTGGGTAAGAGCGGCTTCCAGCCGAAACGGGGCGAGCAGCCGGTTGAGATACTCATTCCGGCGGCTTTCCACGCTCGGCTGGCCAGCGTGCTGAGCTAGAAGTGTCCCGAGCGGCTCCCCGCCATCCAGAAACAATCGGATGAAACCGGTCGGTTCGGCCAGGGTCAGGGCCGCGTCGAGGGCGGCGTTCGCGAGCTCTGCCTCCTTCGTCGCTGCCAGCGCCAATGCATCGAGCAAATACAATTCGATCAAGGTCTCGATATGGCCCAGTGGTTTAGCCGCCGCCCGTTGCCGGACGATCCATTGCCGGGCCATCTCCGGCTGGCCCTGGGCTAATAACACCCGCACGAAGACTGCAAAAGCCGCTTTGTCGGTAAACATCAGGGCTTCCGGCCGCGGCTGGAAACTGAGTGCCCAACGAGTGGCGGCCGCCCAATCACCGCCGCGCAAGTCCACCAAAGCTTGCAACGCGTCGGCCCAGCGCATGAAATGCGGGATTTGGGCGGCCCGCGTCGCCAGACCTAATTCGGCGGCCGCCGCCCGGGCCGATTCCACATTCCCCTGCGCCAGCCGCAGCCGGACCAGGCCGGCCAGGCCGTGGATGATAGCATTCCGCAGGCCGGCGCGCTGGGCTAACGACAGCCCCTCGGTCAGCCAGGTTTCACAGGTCGAGAGCTCGTTGCGAGCATACGCCACGGTCCCCAACCCGACCAATGCCCAGCCCGCGATCGGCAAGCGGTGGGTCCCAAACGTGGCCCGGCTGAGCGCCTGCCGAAATGCGGTCTCGGCGCCGATGAGGTCGCCGCGCTCTAGAAAAAGCCGGCTGTGCATACAGCGCGCGGTCAATTCCAAATAGCGGTCGCCGCCGGTTTCGCACAGAGCCATCGTTTCCCGATAATACGCGTCCGCCATGTCCAACTCACCGCTCATGTGGTGGATCAACGCGATTCCCTGCAGCGCCATGCCTCGGCTGACGGTTTCCGAATGGGGCAAGAGGGCCAGCGCTTGCTCGGCCCACCCAAGCGCCTCGTCAAGCCGCTCCGCCACCCGGGCGACATGCGCCTGGAGCGCGGCGATCCGCCCGCGCAGGAGAGTCTGCTCCTGTTCGGGCAAGCCATTGCGGGCTAGGGCGGTCGTGACGGCTTCCACGAGCAGCGGCACGACCTCGTAAGAGCCGGTCAGCGCCACAATTTGCGCCAGCATCAGCGCCTGCCGCGGGTATCCAATCAGGACTTCTTCGGGCAAGGCCATCAGCCAAGCGCGCAGTGTCATCAGTTCGTTGCGCACCCATAAAGTGTCGGCCACCTCGCTGACGAGCCGCACAGCGCGTTCGCCGTCGCCGGCCGCCAGGGCGTGCCGAATTGCCTCCCCCTGCATGGCCATCTCATCGGCCGCATGCTGGGCATACCAGACACTCGCCCGATGGTGGAGTTCCGGGATGAGCGCCTGGTGCTCTTGCGCCAAACGTCCCCGCAAGGTTTCGACGAAGAGATGATGGTAGCGATACCAACGGCGCTCATCGTCCAGGGGGATCAAAAACAGATTTGCGCCTTCGACCTGGGCCAGCAGGGCCGCCGATTGCGTGCTGTCGGTGACGGCGTCACACAGCGGCGCGCACAGCCGATCCAGAATGGAGGTCTGCAACAGGAAGGTCCGCACCGCGGCTGGCTGGCGCTGCAGGACCTCCTCGACCAAATAATCCATGATGTAGCGGTGACTGCCGGTGAGGGAATGGACAAACCCGGCGCGGTCGGCGTGATCATGCATGGAGAGCGCGGCCAGATGTAAACCGGCAATCCAGCCCTCGGTGCGCGTCTCCAACACCGCGATAACGGCCGGCGCCAATTGCAGCCCCATCACGTCATTCAGAAAATGGGCGGCCTCTTCGGCCGTGAAACGCAGATCGACGGCGCGCAACTCAGCCAGCTGGCGGCGGGCGCGCAAGCGCGCCAACGGTAGCGCCGGGTCACTGCGCGAAGTCACGACGACGTGCACGAGCGGCGGGAGATGATCGATGAAAAAGGTCAGCGCCGCGGCGATGGCCGGCGCGCTAATTACGTGAAAGTCGTCCAGTACCAACACCAGCGGCGCGCCGGCGTAGCGGGCCAACTGATTGAGGAGGGGGATCAGGACGGCGTCGTCGGAAGCCGCCGCCATGGCCTTGATAAACGGCAGGGCCTCCCGGCCGAGCGCGGGATCGATCGTCTGCAGGGCGGCCACGACCGATGTCCAAAAATGGGCGGGGTTATCGTCGGAAGCATCCAGGGTCAGCCAAGCCACCGCGGCGCGCTTCTCCGCGATCACGTGAGCCGCCCACAAGCTGACCAGGGTGGTCTTGCCAAAGCCGGCCGGTGTGATGATGGTCGTCAGCGGGTGCTGCAAAGCCACCCGCAGTTTCTCGATCAGGCGGGGACGCGCCACCAATGTCGGTGTTGGCGGTGGCAGGTAAATTTTCGTAGCAAGGATTTGCCACGCTGATTCCATAACAAGCTTTTGAGAGGGTGGTAGAAAGCGAAGATTTAGCGTACCACAGGAAAATAATAACGCCAATCACAACTACCAGCCCAAGAGACGCTGACGGGATGCAGTCGGCACGCGCCGCCAGACTCTCGGCCACTTACAAGACCAGCAAGCTGGGTTTCTCGGCCTGGATGCCTTGCCCAATAGTGAGCGTGGGCAGACGCACTTGACGTTGGGGTACGTAGAGCACTGAGCGGCGCGGGCGACTGAGCCATGCCGGCTTTCGCTCGCCCAACGTAGCGGATTCGAGGTGTTCGCCATAAGCATTTCACCGAGAATATGGCGAGTTGGGCGGCCGGCGTCTGGCGCCAGCCCTATGTTCCCGATCGAGGTGGTTTCGAGGCAGTCCGCGAGGTAGCGGCCGGCGATAAGGCCCCAGACGCAGGGTCGGCGCCTCCTGCCCGGCCTTTCAACGGGCCGCCGTCTGGCCGCCCGACACATCGGCCGCCGCCATCCTACCGTGCCGCTGCGCGCTGGCTGGCGCAACGCTCTGCGTGCCGCTGGTGGCGCGTGGGCAGGCGCTCGGTCTGGTGCGGCTGCCCGCCGCCGACGCGCCCCGGCTGCCAGCCCTGACGGTGGGGGAAACTCTGGGCCTAGCCCTGGCCAACCTGCAGCTGCGGGTCTCGCTGCGCGAGCGCTCTATCCGGGACGCCCTGACCGGGCTGTTCAACCGCGGCTACCGGGAAGAGACCCTGGCGCAAACTGGAATGGGCCGCGCGCCTGGGCCAGCCGCTGAGCGCCCTGCTCTTCGACTGTGATCACTTCAAGCGCTTCAACGACACCTATGGCCACCTGGCCGGCGACGACGTGCTGCGCGCCCTGGCCAGCCAGCCTGGCGCAAAGCCAGGTGCGCGGCTCAGACATCGTCTGCCGCTACGGGGCGAGGAGTTCTTGGTGAGCCTGCCCGACACGCCGCTGCCGCAGGCGGCGCGCCAGGCGGTGGCGCTCTGGCGGGCCGCCCAGCGCCTAACGGTCACCGGCGCCGGCCGCCCCCTCCCTCCGGTGACGATTTCTGTGGGCGTGACGGCCTATCCGGCCCAGGCCCGGACCGCCGCCGAATTGCTGGCCGCGGCCGACGCGGCCTTGTATCGGGCCAACCAGGCCGGGCGCGATCGGGTGCGGGTGGCTGGGCTGCGCTACTCTGTGGCCGGCCCGACGAAGCGGGTGGTAAAGATCGCGACCGCTTGCGGGTCAAAATGCAGGCCCGCCTGGGCCTGGATGTACGCCAGCGCCCGTTCTGGGGGCCAGGCCGGCCGGTAGGACCGGTCCGAGGTCAGGGCATCCCAGACATCCACCACCGCGAACAGGCGCGCCGCCAGCGGAATCTGCTCACCGCGCAGCCCGCGCGGATAGCCGGTGCCATCCCATTTCTCGTGATGGCAGTACGGGATGTCCAGTGCCGGCCGCAAAAACGCGATGGGGGACAGCATCTCGAATGCCAGGGTCGGGTGAGTCCGCATGACCGCCCACTCCTCATCGGTCAAGGGGCCGGCCTTGCGCAGGATGGCATCCGGCACGCCCATCTTGCCGATGTCGTGCAGCAGCGCCCCGCGCCGCACGTGCGTGAGCTCGGCCGGGCTGATGCCCATGCCGCCGGCCAGGGCCAGGGTCAATTCCGTCACCCGCCGGGAATGGCCCTCGGTCTCCTGATCGCGCAGGTCCAGCGCCCGGGACCACCCCTCGATGGTGGCCGCATAGGCCCGGGTCAACTCAGTGTTCGAGCGCTGCAATTCCTCAAAGAGCCCGACATTCTCCACGGTCAGGGCGGCCTGGCCGGCCAGGGTCGCCAGGAAATTGAGCCACTCGTCGTCCGGGTGCAGTGGAGCGCGGTGGAAGACCTCCAGCACGCCATTGACCCGGCCGCGGAAGACCAGCGGCTCCGCGCAGTAGCCCAGGAAGCCGTCGGCCGCCAGCGGCTCCGCCCGCAGCCAGGGTTCGGCGGAATGCGCGAGATCCGGGATTAGTACCCGTTGTTGGATTTGGGCGGCGCGTCCGGCCAGCCCGCGGCCCAGCGGCAGGCACGCGTGCTCGATGCCCGGCGACCGAAAGCCGTGGCTGGCGGCGGGCCTCAACTGTTGCGTGTGCGGGTCATACAGCAGCACGGCAGCCGCGTCCACCCCCAGCTGGGTCACGGTCTGGGTCAACAGGACGTTTAGCACCGGGCGCAGTTCCAGGCTGGAGGCCAATGCGACGTCAATCTGGCGCAGGGCCTGCACCTGGCGCAGGCGGCGTTCCGTCTCCGCAAACAGGTGCGCGTTCTGGATGGCGACGGCCGTCTGGTTGGCAAAGAGCAGCAACAGACGCTCATCCTGCGCCGTGAACGCCTTGGGCTGGCGGCTCAAGACCCCCAGCACGCCGCGCAGCCGGCCCTGGTGTTGCACGGGCACCCACAGGCCGGAGCGGAGCTCCGGATCCACCACCACATAGCGCGGATCGGCCAGCAGGTCCGGGACGCTGACCGGCAGGCGGGTGTGAGCGACCGCCCCGGCCAGGCCGCGCTCACTGACGAAGTGCGGAGCGTGGTCGTTCAGGCTGGCGCCGGCCGCCGGCTGATAGCCCACGCTCAGGTCGAGCATCAGCGTCTCAGTCTGGGGATCCGCCCGATAGAACTCGACCACCTCGGCCCGCAGCGCCTGGCCGGCGACCTTGGCCAGATACTCCAGCTGGCTGTGCGGCTCCAGCGTGCCGTTCAGCGCCAGCCCGGCGTCATACAGGAAGGCCAACTGATCAGCCCGCCGGCGGGCCTCCTCAAACACTTGCGCGTTGTGGATGGCGCCGGCGGCGTGACTGGCCAGCAGGGTGACCAGCTCGGCCTCCGCCTGGCTGAACGGCCGGCCGGCCGGCCCCAGGTTCGCCAGCACCAGCGCGCCAATGAGTGTGCCGCCGGACAACAGCGGGACATTCAGCATCGAACTGAAAGGGACGGCATCAAACTGAGGCAGCCGGCCCTCCCAGATACGGTAATCCGCCACCCGCACGGGCTGCCAGGTCTGGGCGGCCTGGCCGGCCGCGCCCTCAGCCAATGGAAGCCGCATGCCCCGGCCAACCGGCAACCCGCGCACCGCCGCAACGCGCAGCCCATCATCCACCGGGTCATTCAAAGCCACAAACGCACCGGCCGCTGGAGCCAGATCCAGCACATGGGCCATCAAGGCTTCCAGCAACCAGTCTAGGTCCGGCTGGACGGCCAGCTCACGGGCCGTGGCATACAGGGCCGCGAACTCATCCGCCCGGCGCCGGGTTTGCTCGTGCAGGGCGGCGCGGTGCAGGGCGCTGGCGGCGATATCGCTGACAGCGGTCAGCAGACGCAGATCATGCTGGTCCAGCGGGCGGCGGCTGCCGATCCACAGCAAGCCCATGACCTGGCTCCCTACAGTCAGCGGCGCGCCCGCCACCGCGCGGCAGTCGGCGAGCATGTCGGGCAGGAACAGGCGCGGATCATCCTGGACGGCGTTGTTGAGATAGGGCCAGCCGTTTTCCAGCACCGGGCCGGTCAGCCCGGCCCCAACCGGGAGGCGCTGGCCGGTCAGGGCCGCCAGGGCGCCACGGCCCAGTTCAATGATCACGGCCTCGCCGTCTGCGTCGAACGCCGCGAGCGCCGCGCCCGCCACCGCCAGCAACGCGATCAACTGATCCAAAATAACCGGCGCCATCTCGGCGCGGCTCTCCGCCGCCCGCAGGGCCGCGCTCACGGCGGCCACGATCTCCAACTCGCGTTCGTGCTGCTTGCGGGTGGTGATGTCCTGCTTGATCGCGACGAAGTGCGTAATGGCAGCCTGCCCATCCCGCACCGGCGTGATAATCTGCTCTTCGGTATACAGGCCGCCGTCCTTGCGGCGGTTGACCAGTTCGCCCCGCCAGACCCGGCCCGCCAGGATGGTGTCCCACAGCGCCTGGTAGAAAGCCTGATCGTGCCGCCCGGATCGCACCAGCGCGCGCGGGTTGCGGCCCACGCACTCGGCCGCCGTGTAGCCGGTCAGCGCGGTGAAAGCGGGGTTCACCCATTCAATCGTGCCGGCGTGATCCGTGATCACAATGCCGTTGGCAGCCGCTTCCAGCGCCGCCGCCTGCAGGCGCAATTGGTCGGCGGCCAGCACCCGGTCGGTGATGTCGCGGGCCACGGCGTAGATCAGCTCGCCCTGGGGGTATGACCGCCACTCCAGCCAGCAGTAAGAGCCATCCTGGCGGCGGTAGCGGTTGGTAAAGTTGCGCACCTCCGCCTGGCCAGCCAGCTGATCCATGGCCGCCAGGGTGGCGGCCAAGTCGTCGGGATGAACCAGATCCAGGAAGCGCCGGCCCTCCAGTTCGGCCAGCGGGTAGCCCAGCGTCTTCTCCCATTCCGGGTTCAGGCGCCGGAAGTGGCCGGCGGTGTCGGCGATGCACAACAGGTCCAGGCTGGCCGTAAAGTAGCGGTCCAGCTCGGCAGTCTTCGCGCGCAGGGCCTGCTCGACCCGCACCCGCTCGCTCACGTCGCGGGCGATGCCTTCCATGGCCACCAGGCGGCCGGCGTCGTCGAAGACCGGCACATTGCGCTGCTCCGTCCAGATGATGCTCCCATCCTGGCGCTGCCAGCGCAGGGTGAGCGGCTGTTTGAAGGCGGCCGCGTCATGCGCCAGGCCGGCCAGCAGCGGCCGGTCATCGGGGTGGACCAGCTTAAACCCCAGGTCCGGGTCGGCGTAATGATCTTCCGGGGTGTAGCCGGTCAGAGGGGTGGCAGCGGGACTGACATAGGTGAAGCCGCGCTCAGGCTGAAACTGGTAGCGGTAGATCAGGTCCTGAGCGTTCTCGGCCAGCCGCCGGTAATGGGCGTCGCTCTGATGCCGGGCCGCCTCGGCCAGCTGGCGGGCGGTGATATTCTCATGGGCCACCACCACACGCACCGGGCCGGCGCCGTCAAAGCGGGTGACGCGGGCGAGGAACCAGCGCTGCTCATCCGGGGCGTGGCACGGGTACTCCAAGGTGAACTCTGGCTGCCGGCCGGCGATCACGGCGCGCAGCCCGGCCGCCATCGCGGCGGCTTCGGCTGCGTCCGGGCCGACGGCCGTGTCACAGACCACCAGGTAATTAGCCCCCTCCCCGACCGTCTCCGGCGCCGCGTGCTGGGCGGCCGCAAACTCGCGCCAGGCGCGGTTGACGGACAGGATCACACCCTGCTCATCCAGGATGGCGAGATGGGCGGGGAGCGCATCCACGGTGGCGCGCGCCAAGCGCTCCGCGTCGCGCAGCGCGGTCTCGGCCTGCCGGCGCGCGGTCACGTCGTGGGCCAGCACCAGGCGGGAGCGCTGGCCGTTGGCCGGCAGGGTATGCGACGTGATCTCGACCTCCAGCAGCGTGCCGTCCTTCCGCCGGTGGCGCCACACGCCGGCCGCGGCCAGGCCGTCATCGGTGGCCGCCACGTTGCGCAACAAAGCGGGCACATCCTCGGCCGGCCGGATGTCCTTGATGGTCAAGGTTAGGAATTCTTCGCGGCTGTACCCGTAATGCGCTACGGCCGCGTCGTTGACGGCCAGAAAGGCCAGGGTCGCCAGGTCATAGACCCACATCGGATGGGGGTTGCGCTCGAACAGCAGGCGATAGCGCGCCTCCGAGGCGCGCAGGGCGTGTTCCGCCTCGCGCCGCAGGGTGATATCGCGCACCAGGCCCAGGAAAGTCCCATCCGGCAGGGGGGTCGCCGAGATCTCCACTAGCAGCCGCGAGCCGTCCCGGCGCAGCAGCCAGCGTTCGGTGGTCAAGGGCCGGCCAGGGGCCAGCTCACCCAGGCGCAGCGGCGCGCGCTGCTGCTCGTCCGCCGGGACCAGATCCCGGATGGTCAGCTGAGTCAGCTCAGCCGGCGTGTACCCCAGCATCCGGCAGCCGCTGGCGTTGACGTGGGTGTAACGGCCGGCCGCGTTGGCCACAAAGAAGCCGTCGCCGGCCTGGTCGAACAAGGTCCGATACAGCTGATCCGACTGGCGGCCCTGCCAACGCGTTCCCAGCAGCCAGGCCGCGCCTGAGCCGCCAAACGCCGCCAGCGTCAACCCGGCCAGGCTGGGCCAGAGGCTGTGATCGGCGCCGCGGGTCAACGTCAGTGGCAGGGCGAGGCCCGCCGCCAGGAGCGCCAGACCGGCCAGGAGGCCCAGCAGGAAGAAGCGGAAGGGGGGATTGGCAAGAGGTCGGATCATGCTGGTTTTATCCTGGCTGACGCGCGTGCCAGCCATCGCAAGGGAAGGCGCCCTCTTCAAGCCCGCCGGCGCGGATCAGCCGGCCGCCGCCGTGCGGATGGCGTCCGCCAGCTCGTCAATGGAGACATGCTTGCCCAGGCACGTGCGTGCGCCGGCGGCCAGGGCGGCGGTGTGGACCGCCTCCTCCAGATAGCTCGTCAGGGCGACTACGCGCACCTCCGGATACCGGGCGCGCAGGGCCTGGGTGGCGGTCAGGCCGTCCATGACCGGCATCAGCAGATCCATCAGCACCACATCCGGCCGGGCCTCGGCATACATCCGCAGCGCCGCCTCCCCGTCCGCGGCCTGCCCCACCAACTGCAGATCGTCGAAGACCTGCAGCATCAGGGTCAGGCCCTGGCGCACGCTGGGGCTGTCGTCCACGATCAGGAGCCGGATGGGCGTGGCTGGCGGTTGATCATTTCTGGACATAGACGGTTCACCGATGCCATGGCTTCACAGGGTCAGCTTGAACAGCCAGCCGCCGCCGCGGTTGGCGGCCAGGTCTCCAGGCTGCCTCCACTGTAAGACCGGCCGGGCCGGCCGAAAACGACCGGCCGGCCGATTTCCGGGCCGCCAGGTGGGTGACGGCGGCTTCGGCCAGATGGGGGAGACGCCGGGGCGCCGCCGTTTTAGTCTTCGGGGAACAGCTTGTGCTTGAGCGCCAGGGCCACCGCCTCAGTGCGACTGACGGCGCCCAGCTTGGAGAGCAGATTACTGACGTGGGTCTTGACCGTGGCGCGGCTAACCCCCAGCCGCGCGGCGATGCCCACATTATCCAGGCCCTCGACCAGCAGGGCCAGCACCTCCCGCTCGCGCTCGGTCAGGTCATGTCCGGGCGGGGCGGGCTGGGTAACGGCGTGAATCAGGGCGCGCGTGGCCTCCGGGGCCAGAGTGGGCTGGCCGGCGTGTGCGGCCCGAATGGCGGCGGCCAGTGCATTAATGGACACGTCCTTGAGCAAGTAGCCGATCGCCCCGGCCTGGAGCGCGGCCTGCACCCAGGCCGCATCCTGGAAGCTGGTGAGCGCCAGCACCTGAACGGCGGGATGGGCAGCCCGCAGGGCGCGCGTCGCTTCCACGCCCGTCATGTCGGGCAGCTGCAGATCCATCAGCACCACGTCCGGCTGGCGTTCGGCGCACAGCCGCAGAGCTTCCACGCCCGTGCCGGCCTCCCCGGCCAGTTCCAGATCATCGAAGACCTGCAGCATCACGGCCAGACCGCGCCGCACCATCAGGTGATCGTCCACCAGCAGAATCCGAATTGGAGGCGTCATGCGAATCTGTCATCCTTCAGGCACCGCCACCGCCGGGCGCACCCCGGTCAGGCGCGGCGCCCATCCGGCAACGCCGCCCTCCCAGGCGCCAGCGACGGCCGCACCGCGCGCGAACCGTCAGGGTGCTGGGCGAACCGGCGCCGGCCAGGTGATCCGCACGTCCGTCCCCGCGCCGGGCGCGCTGACCACGTCCAGCGCCGCCCCGATGGCGGCGGCCCGTTCGCTCAAGATGCTCAGCCCCAGGCGGCCCGGCGTAACCGCGGCCGGGTCAAAGCCCTGCCCGTCATCGCGGATGCCCAGCCGCACTCCGTCCTTGGCCGGTGATGTCAGCGTGATCTTCACCCGGCGGGCGCGGGCATGCTTGACCACGTTGTTCAGGGCTTCCTGCGCCATGCGGTACAGACCCAGCCGGACCTCCCCGGGCAGCGCGGGCGGCGGCTCCGTCCGCACGACCACTTCCAGGTCGGTACGGCCGGCCAGGGCGCCGGCCAGTTGCTGCACCAGGTCGGCCAGGTTGGTCTGCGTCAGGGATTCCGGGCGCAATTCCAGCAACAGGGCGCGCATCTCGGCCAGCGCGCCGCGCGTCAGCCGGTGCAGTTCGTCCAGGCCCTGGCGCACCCGCGGCGGATTGCGGTCCCACAGTCGGGGCAGGGTCTCGGCGATCACGCTGGCCGAGAACAGCGTCTGGCTGACAACGTCATGCAGGTCGCGGGCCAGGCGCTGGCGCTCTTCCAACGCCGCCTGGCGCTGGTACTGGGCCTTCAATTCAGCCGTGCGCTCCGCCACGCGCTGCTCCAGTTCGGCGTTGAGCTGGCGCAGCGCGGCCTGCGCATTGAGGCGGTCCGTAATGACCTCCGAGAACAAGATCACGCCCCCGATCCCGCCATCCGCCTCATACCAAGGCCGCATCTCCCAGCGGACCCAGTCCAGGCGGCCGTCGGCGCGCGGAAACGGATCCTCGTCGGCCCGCTCGGTCGCGCCCGCCAGGCAACGGCGGTGGATGGCCCGCCAGCGCTCCGGGATCTCGGGAAAGACCGCGTAGTGCGAGCGGCCGGCCAGACTCTGGTCGCCCAGGCCGTAATCGGCCAGGTAACGGCGGCTGGCCACGATGTAGTTCAGGTCGCGGTCCAGCATCGCGATGGCGGCCGGCGAATGCTCAACGAACAAGCGCAGCACTTGCTCGCTGCGCTGCAGCGCCGCTTCAGCCCGCTTGCGCTCGGTGATCTCGTGGTAATAGACCGCCAACCCGTCGTCGGTTGGGTAGGCGTGGATGCTCAACCACAGATCGTACTGCCTAGCGACGTAATAGTGGTGTTCGAAATGGACAGCGACCCGGTCGGTCATGGCGGCGCGATACTGGCGTTCGACTTCCGTGCCGACCGAGGCCGGCCATTCCTCCCAGTGCGTCTTGCCCAGGAACTCTGCGGGCTGTTTCTGGTTCAGGCGCGCCGCCTCCGCGTTGACGTAGGTGATCCGCCACTCGAAGTCGAGCGTGATAAAGGCATCGGTGATGCTGTTGAGCACGTTGGCCAGGCGGTCGCGGGCGGCGGCCACTTCCGCCTCCGCCGTCCGGCGCGCGGTCACGTCGCTGATGGCCGCCACGATGCCGGTCAGCGCACCGCCGGGCGCGTCCAGCGGCGCGGCGTTGATCGCCAGGATAACCCGCCGGCCATCCCGCTCGATGGCGTGCTCGACGCCATAGACCGCCTGGCCCGTCGCCATCACGCGAACGAACGGCAGAGCCTCAGGCGGGAAAGGGCCGCCGTCCACGGCCGTGATGCGCCAGGCGGGGTCATCATATTTCCGGCCGGCGAGGGCGCTGCGCGTCAAGCCCAGGAGTTGTTCCGCCGCCGCGTTGGCGAACGTGATCTGGCCGGCGGCATCCACGATGACGATACCTTCCGGCACCGTCTCCACCAGCCGGGCCAGGCGCTGCTCGCTGGCGCGCAGCGCCGCCTCCGTCCGTGTCTGGTCAGTGACATCGCGCTGGACCGAGATCGCGTACAGGCTCCGGCCGGCCGCGTCGCGCATGGTCTCGGCACTGTGCAGCACCACGCGCTCGACCCCCGCCCGGGTCTGAAGGACCAACTCCTCGTCCAGCACCTGCCCGGTGTCCCGCCAGCGCTCAAAGGCCGCCTGGGCGCGGGCGCGGGCGGCCGGCGCGTACAAGCGGCTGACCGGCGTGTCGACCAGCTCCGCGCGGGTATAGCCCAGCGCCGCGCAGGCCGCGGCGTTGACGTCCAGGATCAGGCCATTGGGCGCGACCAGGTAGCAGTACACGGGCGCATGCTCGAAGAAAGCCCGGAAGCGGGTTTCGCTGACGCGCAGGGTGTCTTCGACTGCGCGCCGGCGGCGTAATTCACCCAGCAGCAGCCCGAACAACAGGCTGGCCGTGACCACGACAAAGAGCAGCCCTTTGGTGCTCTGCAATTGATTGATCAGCGCGGCAGTGACCGACAACCGCAGCAGGGCGGCATCGGAAAACAAGATCCAACTGACCGCCACAATGGTGTAGGGCAAGACGACCCGCAGGGCGGCGCGCTGTTCACTATCCAGCATGACAACCTCCAGACCGGCTGGGCGACGCCGATGGAGACAAGTATAGCCAAAGTACCCAGGGTGCGTTGAGGCTCTTCGGTCAAGGGGAGGCGGGGCACATGCTCCGCCCCATAAGCCGAGAATCAGGGGCGCCGATGTCGTCGTATTCGGTCTCACTGCTCGGGCAATGCCGCGTTGGACAAGCATAGTCACGCGGGCGTCGTGACCTTTGACACTGGCGCGAAGGACCAGGCCTCGTTAATCTGCTTGCCCGTTGTTTGACTTCACCACGCCGCACCGCGCTAATCCAGGATAACCCGCCGCTGCCTTGCGCGCCGAGACAGGCGCCGGTCAAACTAGAGGACATCGCTGATGAGCACTCGGATCGCCCCGACCCCCAACCTGCTAACGCCGGCACGACGGCTGTCAGTCCTCATTGTCCTGCTGGCCGCCGGACAAGCTCTGGGCGGGCTCCTGATCCCCGGGTTGTATCGGGACAATGCCCTGATCACGGCAGCCTGGATCGGCAACGACCTGGTCACGCTCGCCGTCGCGGTCCCGCTGCTCGTGGCGGCGCTGGTCCTGGCCCGACGCGGCTCAGCGCGGGCGCAGCTGGTGTGGCTGGGCCTGCTGGACTATATGCTCTACAACTATGCCTTCTATCTATTTGGAGCCGCGTTCAACGCCTTCTTCCTGGTCTACACCGCCCTGTTTGCGCTCTCGCTCTACGCCCTGATCTGCGCCGTGCCCGCCCTGGAGCTGCCGGCGCTCGGCCGGCGCTTCTCGGCCCGGACGCCGGCCCGGCTGGTGGCCGGCTACATGCTGCTGGTGGCGCTGGCTTTGACGGTGTTGTGGGGCGCCATGTCGCTGGGCTTCGTCTTTTCCGGCGCGATCCCGCCACCGGTGGTCAGCTCCGGCCACGTCACCGGCGTGGTCTTCGCCTTGGATCTGTCGCTGGTGGTGCCGCTCATGGCGCTGGCCGGCGTCTGGCTGTGGCAGCGCCGGCCGTGGGGCTATGCGCTGGCCGCGGTCGTCAACGTCAAAGGTGCCGTTTACATGCTGGCCTTGAGCGGCGCGACGCTCTCGGCCATGTGGGCCGGCATCCCGGGCGCCGGGGCGGAGCTGCCCATCTGGGTCAGCCTGGGCCTCGGCAGCCTGATGGCCGCCGGGCTGCTGCTGGCCAACTTGCGGCCTATCCCCGAAATGGCCGGCGCGCCCAGCGCCCAGCACGGCCGGGACGCCGGTACGGACCAACCGCGGTGACCGACATGGACCACGGTGGTGCCTTTGACCGCTTCGCCCCGGCGATCATCAAGGTGTATCGCCGCGACCCGGACGCCTTTTGGGCGGCCGTCATGGCCCCCTTCCTGGCGGCCGACTTCTCCCTCCTGACCTGGCTCCAACACCTCAAGGTTGACCTGGAATTACTCGCCGCTTTCCAGGGGCTGGATGACGAAGCCCGTCAGGTGCTACGGGACTTTGGTGGCCGGCTCGGCCTGGATGTGACCAATTGGAAGAGCAACCGGCTGCAGTATTTCAAGGATGCCTATCCCGTCTTTGCTTTCCTGGCCGTGTGGATGGAGGCCGAAGGGCTGGATGACTACGTCGCGCGGTTTGGCGATATCCTGCGCGCCGGCGTCTTCGCCGTGGCCGGCTACGGCATTCTGGACGCCAACGTCGACAGCAACACCCCGTCTCCGGTGGAACTGCTGACCGCCCAGGCCTTAATCGCCGAGTACGAGACCCGGGCGCTGAACCTCTTCGGTGTCTCGCCGGCCAACCTCGCCATCCTGCACCGGATGCGCACGCTCTTCCTGGAAGCCGAAATCCGCGAGAAGGCCGCGCGCTGGCAGACCAGCCCCTACCGGCTGGACAACCCCAAGGAGCTGGGCGCCAAGGGCGCCAACTCGGTGACACCGTTCATGCTGAGCCTGGAGCGGCTGGGGAAAGCCCACCTGATCGACGACTACTGGGAGGTCTTTCTCCTGTTCGGAGCCGCGATCCAGATGATCGACGATTGGCAAGACCTGGAGGGCGACCTGGCCGCCGGCCACTACTCGTATGTGACCCTGGGGCTGGACGGGCCGCGCGACCTTAAAGACCCCCGGGCGGCCGCGCGCCGGCTGCGCGCCGACCAGCCTCGCCTCCGCAAGACATATGCGCGCGCCCAGGAGATGATTGGGCAGTCCCGGGCGATCCTGGACAAGCTAGACGACCGCTATCTCGGCCGGCTGGTGGACGTGACCGAGCTGCGGCTGAACCGCTACTTCCACCACGACCTAAAAATGGCGTGACGGTCGCGCGCAGCGGTCCCTTTCGAAAGGCACATATGACGAATTCGATTCTGATCACCTATGCCAGCCGCACGGGCACCACTGCCGAAGTCGCGGAAGTCATCGGGCAAACCCTGTCCCAGAACGGCGTACCGGTCCAGGTGTTGGCGATGGAGGCTGTCAAAGACCTCTCACCCTACGGGGCGGTGGTGGTTGGCAGCGCCATCCGCCAGTCACGCTGGTTGCCGGAGGCGGCGGCGTTTATTCAAACCCACCGCCCCGCCCTGTCCCAAAAGCCGACCGCCCTCTTCACGGTCTGCATCACCCTGGCGATGGCGAACTCCGGCCAATATCGCTCCGCCGTTTCGACCTGGGTGGCGCCAATCCGCGCGCAAGTCCGACCCGTGAGCGAGGCGTTCTTCGCCGGCCGGCTGGATTTCAGCCACCTGCCGTTCACCTGGGACACCCTGCTGCTGCGCGCGGCCGTGGCCCTGGGCATCTTCCCCAAGGGGGATCGCCGAGATTGGGCTGCCATCCGCGCCTGGGCTGAGGCGATCCGTCCGCTGCTGGCGGCTTGAACGGCCTCCCAGCGGAAGGCTCTGGCCGATCCCGCCTAAACCGTTCCATGCATCCAGGCTATCCACTGCTGGAGTCTGTCTCTTCATGAAATCGACCCCCGCGACTTACACCGTCAAACCCTTTCCGGTGATCCGGCGCGCGACCGTTGAGGTCCTGGAGGCTTCGCACCGGAAACACATGATCCACGGCTTGATCGAAGTCGACGTGACCGAGCCGCGCCGCCTGATCCGCGAGCACAAGGCGCGCACGGGTGAGGCGCTGTCGTTCACGGGCTTCATCGTCCATTGCCTGGCGTTGGCCGTTGACCAGAACAAACACATGCAGGCCTACCGGGATTGGCGCAACCGTCTGATCCTCTTTGACGACGTTGATGTCAGCACCATGATCGAGCGCGAGGTGGAGGGGCGCCACGAGGTCATCCCGACCGTCCTGCGGGCCGCCAACCGGAAATCCCTGCCCGAAATTCACGCCGAAATTCGCGCCGCCCAAACACGCCCGGTGGAGCAGGCCAGGGTCTTCCAGATTATTCAGTGGTACCTGGCGCTGCCGGCCTTTATCCGGCAGTGGTTCTTCCATGTACTGGACCGCTCGCCGCACTTGATGAAGCAGAACGGCGGGACGGTGATGCTCACATCCGTGGGGATGTTCGGCGAGGGCAGCGGCTGGGGGCTTCCCCTGCCCAGCCACACGCTCAATGTCACCGTCGGCGGCCTGGCTGTCAAACCCGGGGTGGTGGCCGGGCGCATCGAGGTCCGCGATTATTTATGCCTGACGATCAGCTTCGACCACGACCTCATCGACGGGGCGCCCGCCGCCCGCTTCGTCCAACGGTTCAAGACGCTGATCGAGGCCGGCCGCGGGCTCCCAGGCGAACAGACAAGCGCCTCTTCTAAAGAGACCCCTTCAGGTCGGTCGGCCAACTCCGCGGCACTCGCCCAGGCTCGGGAATCAGGGGGGCCTTAACCTGCCTTTGGGCTTGGAAGGGCTCCCGTTTGCTGCCGCGTGGTTTGCGCTCGCGTTTCGGGGCGCTGCCGCGCTTGAGCGCCTGGCTTACGGTCTTGGGATCCACCACTAATTGCGCCGCGATGTCTTTCTGGCAGACCCCTCGGTCATGCAACGCTTTGATCACGGCAAAGTCCTCCTTAGCAACACAGCTGCCTCCCGCAATGATTACCAACGCGGAGGCAGTCTATGCGATGTTCAGAGGACTTTACACCCGTTGCTGACAGGCCGTCGAACAAACTGTAGCTGGCTAAGCCAGTTCCACTTTCAGCTTCTTGCCCAGCGCCGCCGCCGCCCGCTCCAAGGTCAGCAAGGACACCGACGCATTCAAAGGGTCCAGCAGGCGGTCGAGCGCCGCCCGGCTGGTCTTCATCCGGCTGGCCATCGCGGACTTCGTTAATTTGTGGCGTTTCATCTCAAGTGCAATTTGATAGGCGATCACCCGCTTGACGGCTGTTGCTTCCACTTCTTCCAGCAGCCGCTCTTCGCGCAGGAAGTCATCAAACCGGCTGCCTACGTGCTTGTTGTTCATAGTCATCACTCCTGCTTCAGATCAGTCAACCGGCGGCGGGCGGTTTCCAGGTCCTCCCGCGGCGTCTTCTAAGATTTCTTGATAAACCCGTGGAGCAACACCATCCAGTTGCTCATCACGGTGAAGATGACGCGCGCGATGCCCTGCTTCAGATTGGAGCGCACCTCCCACAGACCGGGCTCCAACTTGCGGATCTGTCAGCGGCATCCCGATTGGCCAGCCGTATTGAGCGGTCTTGATATCTTCCCCAATGGTCTTCCGATCCTCGCGCCGCAACTCCTTCAGCCATTCCCGCACCGGCTCATGGTCGGCCTCCGTGCGATAGAACACCACGGTCAAGGTTGGTTCGTCGTTGTCTGGATTAGCCGTCATAACCGCATTGTACTATTTATGATACACAACCAAAGCTAGGCGAACATCCTCAGTCTCGACCGCAACCAAGCCGGTCAGCGGAACAGAAACGGAACAATTCGCAGGCTCGGAACGATCTATCCTGTGACCAGGTACACGGCGACTGGCCGGCTCGGTTGAGGAAATGGCCCGCCCCAGATGGAACAGAAACGGAACAATTTGCGCGCCTGAATGGACTTACCCTGTTGCCAACGACCTGGACTGGCGGCGCTTCAACGGCCGGCCTACCTATGCGAGGCAGTTCTATGACCTGACGAGGCGGTTTCGAGGCAGTCGCCAAGGCCATCCAGAGCGACAATGTTCCCGGCAAAAGGCCTGGTCGGCCGGCCTTTACCGAGCGAGGTGTTTCGATGACGTAGCGCGGCGGTTTCGAAGCGGTCGCGTTAGCGGAAATCCGCTACGCTGGTACAAACGAAAAGACCTGAGCCAATGCCAGGTCTTCTCTATAAACTTGTCTTTGAGGCGACGGTGGGATTTGAACCCACGTATAAGGGTTTTGCAGGACGCCTCAGCCGTTTTTTCGTTCCTATGCCGCGTTTGGGCATTTTACGGCTAAGTTACCAGCAAAATCGTCGCTCGAAAATAACGTCCGTACCTGTGCCGTCGGTCTGCGACTGTACCTTGCCAGCAAACAACCGTAACCGTCGAAAAC
>JAGOBN010000363.1 GCA_017999235.1 Anaerolineales bacterium
TCCAGGCCCTGATCTACAAGATCTGGAAGATGCGCCGGGATAATATGACCTTCCGCGTTTACCCCACGCCCCTGATCGATGAGAACAAGTGGCGGGCGGTGCGCTACGGCCTGGACGGCAAGCTGATCGATTGGGGCAAGCAGACCGAGCTGCCGGCCCGCGAGTTGATCCGCGAGATGATCGACTGGTTCATCGGCGACGTGGTGGACGAGCTGGGCAGCCGGCGCGAGGTGGAATACGCCTACCGCATTTTAGAAGAGGGCACCAGCGCCGACCGGCAGCTGGCGACCTTCCGGCAGACCGGCAGCCTGCAGGCCGTGGTGGACCGGCTGATCCATGAAACCGAGGAAGGCGTGCTGTAACGATGCCCATCACCCACCGCCCGCTGACCTTTCTGTGCCTGGCCAATTTCTTCAAGGGCAACGCCTTCCTGCAGGCGGCCAAACAGCTGGGTCATCATGTCTTGCTGCTGACCCAGGAGCGGCATCAGGGCGAGCCGTGGGCGCGCGAGAGTATTGACGAGAGCTTCTTCCTGCCGTCGCTGCAGAAGCAGCCGGACATCCTGTATACCGTCGCGTATCTGGCGCGCGGCCGGCACCTCGACGCCGTCATTGCCCTGGATGACTTTGACGTGGAGACCGCCGCCGCCCTGCGCGAGCATCTGCGCCTGCCGGGGCTGACCGCCTCCGCCGCCCGCCACTTCCGCGATAAGCTGGCGATGCGCGGGGCGGCCCAGGCCGGCGGCGTGGCCGTGCCGGCCTTTACGCGCGTAGTGAACTACGACGAGCTGCGCGCGTTCATGGCCCGCGTGCCGGCCCCCTGGCTGCTCAAGCCGCGCTCGGAGGCCAGCAGCATGGGCATCAAGCGCCTGGCCGATGCCGAGCAGCTCTGGCGTGCCCTGGATCAACTGGGCGATCAGCAGTCGTTCTACGTGCTGGAGCAATACCTGCCGGGCGAGGTCTTCCACGTCGACGCGCTCGTCGACGCCGGCCGGGCCGTTTTCGCCAGCACCAGCCAGTATGGCCGGCCGCCGCTCAACGTCTACCAGGACGGCGGCGTGTTTATCACTCGCACGCTGGACCCCGCCTCCGCCGATCATCAGGCCCTGCTGGCCGTTAACCAGCACATGCTGCGGGCGCTGGGGATGGAGCGCGGGGCCACGCATGCCGAGTTCCTCAAATCCCATGCCGACGGCCAGTTCTACTTCATCGAATGCGCGTGCCGGGTAGGCGGCGCCAACATCGCCGAGACCGTGGAGTTCGCCAGCGGCGTGAACCTGTGGGCGGAATGGGCGCGGCTGGAAGCCGCCCACCTGCGCGGCGAACCGTACCAGCTGCCGGCCTTGCGCGGGCATTCCGCCGGCATCCTGGTCTGCCTGGCGCAGCAAGAGTGGCCGGACACCTCCGCGTACACCGATCCCGAGATCGTCTGGCGGCTTAACAAAAAGAATCACGCCGGCCTGATTGTGGCCGGGCCGGACGCCGGCCGCGTGCAGGCCCTGCTGGAGAGTTATGGCCAGCGCTTCGCGCGCGATTTCCTGGCCGTCGCCCCGCCGCGCCAATCCGTCTCCGAGATGTAATCGGCCGCGGCGTCTTGGTTCGTTCGGCACGAGTCGGCTCTCCTTCCGCCTGGGTCATAGCCTATGCCTTCTTCTATCTTGTGTATTTCCAGTGAGTTCAAGGGCCAGGCCTTCATGCGCGCGGCCAAACACCAGGGCTGCCGCGTCTTTTTGCTGACGCGCGAAAAGTTCCGCGACGCCGCCTGGCCGCGCGAAAGCTTGGACGAAGTTTTCTTCATGCCTAGCTTGGAGAACGTCCAGCACGTCATCAACGGCGTGAGCTACCTGGCGCGCACGCGCACTTTTGACCAGATCGTGGCGCTGGATGATTTTGAAGTAGAGACCGCGGCCTTCCTGCGCGAGCATCTGCGCCTGCCGGGGATGAACATCTCCCTGGCCCGCCACTTCCGCGATAAGCTGGCCATGCGCGCGGTGGCGGCCGCGGCCGGCGTGCGGGTGCCGGCCTTTACCGGCGTCTTTAACCATGACCAGCTGCGCGAGTTTATGGCCCGCGTGCCGGCGCCCTGGCTGCTCAAGCCGCGCGCGGAGGCCAGCGCCATGGGCATCAAGAAGCTCAACCACCCGGATGAGCTGTGGCCGCTGTTGGATCTGCTGGGCGACAAGCAATCCCATTTTGTGCTGGAGCAGTACCTGCCGGGCGATGTCTTTCACGTGGACGGCCTGGTCTGGGATGGGGCGCTGACCTTCGCCGCCGCCAGCGGCTATGGCCGGCCGCCGCTGGATGTCTATCAGGGCGGCGGCGTCTTCTATACGCGCTTGCTGGATTGGGAAGCGCCGGCTACGCAGGAACTGCTGGCCTTCAACGTTCAATTGGTGCGGGCGCTGGGCCTGACGCGCGGGGCCACCCACGCGGAATACCTGCGCTCCCGCGCCGACGGCCAGCTGTACTTTATTGAATGCGCGGCCCGCGTGGGCGGCGCCAACATCGCCGAGGCCGTGGAGTTCGCCACGGGCGTCAACTTGTGGGCGGAGTGGGCCAAGCTCGAGAGCGCCGGCCTGCGCGGCGCGGTGTATGCGCCGCCGGAGACACGCCACGGATACGCGGCCGTGCTGAATTGCCTGGCGCGCCAGGAATGGCCGGACCTCGCGCCATATAACGCCCCGGAAGTAGTCTGGCGGCTGGATAAGGCTTACCACGCCGGCCTGATCTTGGCCTCGCCCGACTCGGACCGGCTGCAATCCCTGGTGGACGCCTACAGCCGGCGCTTCGCCCAGGATTTCCTGGCCGTGGCCCCGCCGCTTGAGACTGGCTTCGAGGGCTGATCGAGCGGTTGAATCTCTCTTCGGCAACCAGCTTGGTGGGTAATCTACTTCGTAGATTAAACTCGCCAGACCCCCATCGATTGAGTCTGGCGAAGCCCCCAGCCTCCGCATTTAGTCACCCTCGCACTCCTTGCCTGAATAACCGACACAAATAGTCGTATTATCAACAGGATGACCGGCATCGCCGGCCATCCTTTGCCTCGGTATGCCATTCTCGGAGGTGCGCTATGCGCGGTTTCCACGGGTCGATGTCGGGCTGGCGGCGCGCCATCGGGGCGGCGCTGCGCGATGCGGGGCGGCTGGTGTTGGCCGGCTGGTTAAGTACGCTGACCAGCCTGGGGCCGCTGCCGGCCGCCGCCGCCGGCCAGCCGGAGGCGCCTGCCGCCGGCCCCACCCTGGTCTTCCTGCCGCTGGTCGCCTCGCAATCCATGTCCACCTCCAAAATGCCGACCTTGCTGGAAGGCCGCGCGGCGGCGGTGCTGGCCGCGCTTGGCGATGCCGGGCCGGGCGGCGCGTTATCGGCCCAGACCGTGGCCGACCTGTCGGATTATCTGCTGCACGTCTCGCCGGCCGGCGAATTGCTGGTGGAGTTCCACGCGCGCGGCGCTGTCGGCGCGTCCGAGAAGGCGGAACTGGCCGCGCGCGGCGCCCGCGTGGTGAGCAGCACCGGCGATCTGCGCTGGCCGGCCGGCGTCTCGGCCCCGGCGGGCTTGGGCGTGATCGCGGCCTGGGTGCCGGCCGCCCAAGTGGCCGATCTGGCCCGGCTGGCCTGGGTGGCGGCCGTGCGGCCGGCCGAGCACACCCCCGCCGATGTCGGCGGCAGCTTGAGCGAAGGCGTGGCCCTCCACAACGCCGATGACGTTCAGACGGCCGGCGTGGATGGCGCCGGCGTGTCGGTCGGCGTCATCTCCGACGGCGTCTCCAATTTGGCCGCCGCGCAAGGCTCCAACGATCTGCCGGCCGGCGTGACCGTCCTCAGCACCGGCTCCGGCGATGAAGGCACGGCCATGCTGGAGATCGTGCATGATATGGCGCCCGGCGCGGCCCTGGTCTTCGCCGCCACCGGCGGCGGCGTGGCCAACCACATCGCCGCCCAGACGGCGCTGGTGGCCGCCGGCGTGGACCTCATCGCCGAGGACATCCCCTTTGACGGCGAGCCGGTGTTCCAAAAAGGCTCGGCGGCGGTCAGCGGAGACAATATCGCCGGCGCCGGCGTGGGCATGCACTCCTCGGCCGGCAACCTGGGCCAATCCCATGCTGCCCGGGTGGTGGCCGCCGGCACCGGCGCCGGCCCGGATGGCTTCAACGGCCCGTTCACGGGCTGCGCCGTCAACCCCGCCAACGCCGTCGCCATCGCCCCCGGCGGGGATACCACCTTCGACGTGATGCTGGGCAACAGCACCTCCTTTACTTTGCAGTGGAGCGAGCCGCGCGCCATCTTCCCGACCGCCGGCGCCGGCGGTTTCACCAACCTGGATCTGTTCCTGATGAACGCCGCCGGCACGACCTGTCTGGCCCAAAGCACGGCCGTGCAGGGCAACGGCGCCGGCGATACCATCGAGCAGCTCACCACCGGCGCCGGCCTCAACGGCACCGCCGCGAAGATCGTGGTGAGCGTCACGGGCGTCAACGGCGCGGCCGCCGCGCCCACGCTGGATCTGCGCTGGCGCGGCGCCAGCGCCACGGATGCCGCCACCCAGGCCGGCAGCCTGAACCCCGACTCGAACTACACCGGCCTGGCCACCGCCGCCGGCGCCGTCAACGCCGGCGCCAGCACCAACCCGGCGGCCGTGGGGCTGGAAGGCTTTAGCGGCGGCGGCCCGGTGCAGCTCTTCAGCACCACGGTCTGTCCCGGCGCGTATCCCTGTCCGGGGGCGGCCGTGGCCGGCCCGGCGGTCGTCACCGCCGGCGCGCCGGCCTGGGCGGCCGCCGACGGCGTGGATGTCAGCGGCGCCGGCGGTTTCAGCGACCCGTTCTTTGGCACCTCGGCGGCCGCGCCCTCCGCCGCCGGCTGTGAGGCGCTGGTGCGCGAGCATCTTGGCGCCGGCGCCACCGTGGCCGCCGTCAACGCGCGTCTGGCCGCCACCGCCACGGACCGCGGGCCGGCCGGTGTGGATAACCTGTGGGGCGCCGGCGTGCTGGATTGCCGCCGCGCCATCCTGCCCACCGCCCATATCGGCGGGCCGTACAAC
>JAGOBN010000364.1 GCA_017999235.1 Anaerolineales bacterium
CGGCAGGGTGGGGATGGACCGGATGAATTCGATAAAGCGCTGGATGACGTCATCCACCCAGCCGCCAAAGAAGCCCGAGATGCCGCCGATGATCAGGCCCAGGAAGAACGAGATAAACAGCCCCACCACGCCGATGGTCAGCGAGGTGCGGGTGGCGTAAAACAGGCGGGAGAGGATGTCCCGCCCCAACTGGTCGGTGCCGAGCAGATGCAGATGCCCCTCGGTGACGCCGAATAAGTGCCAGTCGGTGGTCCACAGGCCCCACAACTTGTACTCGTCGCCCCGCACAAAGAACCGGACCGGCCAGGGGTTGGTCGGATCCTCGGTGGTCTCCAGCAGGAAGGTCTGCGGGTCCATGCGCGCCGCCAGCGCGTTGGTGAACGGCCGCCAATGGAACTGGCCGGCGGCGTCAATCCAATGGAGCGTCTGCGGCCGGCCGTACAGGTAATTGGGTGTGCGCACGGTGGAGCCATAGGGCGCCAAAAACTCGGCGAACACCGCGATGAAGACAAAGCCCCCCAGCAGCGCCATGCCCACCAGGGCCAGGCGATGCTTGCGGAACTTCCACCACATCAACTGAAACTGCGAGGCAGTGTAGTAGCGCAGCTCAGCCTGGCGGACGGCGGCGCTGACGGGCGGCTCGGCCGGCCGCGGGCCGCCCGGAAGGGTGTCGGCGACCTCGGCCATCTCAGATTTTCTCCCCATAGCGGATCCGCGGATCGAGCACGGCCAGCAGCACATCCGACAGGAACGTGCCCAAAATCGTCAGCGTGGCGTACATCAGCAGAATCGCGCCCGAGAGATAGGTGTCCTGGTCCAGCAAGGCCCGCAGAAACAGCGGGCCGGTATCCGGCAGGGCCAGCACAAAAGACACCAGCGGGGCGCCGGCGATGATGGCGGTGAGTTCCCAGCCGATTGTGCTGGCGATCGGGTTCAGGGCCACGCGCACCGGGTATTTGAGCAACAGCTTCCATTCCGGCAGGCCCTTGGCCCGGGCCGCGGTGACGTACAGCTTGCTCTTTTCATCCAGCAGGGTCGCGCGCATGGTGCGGATCTCAAAGGCCGTGCCGGCCAGGCCCAGCACCAGCGCCGGGACCCACAGGTGGCGCAGCAGATCGACCACTTTGCCCCAGCTCCAGGGCGCCTCGGCGTACTCGGCCGAGAACAGGCCGCCCACGCTGTTATTGAACACCATCACGCTGATATACAACAGAATCAGGGCCAGCATAAAGCTGGGCGTGGCCATGCCGAAATAACCGATCATGGTCGCGGCATAGTCGCCCAGCGAATACTGCCGGATGGCGGAGTAGATGCCGATGGGGATCGCCAGACCGTAGGTCAGGATAATTGTGGCCAGGGCCAGCATGACCGTCAACCCCACCCGTTGGCCCAGCACCTCCGTGACGGGCAAATGGACCGTCATGGACACCCCGAAGTTGCCGCGCAGGACGATATTGGAGATCCAGATCACATAGCGTTCATACCACGGCCGGTCCAGCCCCAGGGTGTGGCGCAGCGAGATCACGTCTTCCTGGGTGAATTGGATGCCCGCCGAGCGCAGCGAGAGCGCCCGCCGGTCGGCGTAATCACCCGGCGGAAGCTCGATGGTGACGAAGACGATGAACGACAGCGCGGCCAGCATGACGATCATGATGATCAGGCGCTGCAGCAGATATTTCGCCACTTCGACCGCCTCCTGTCAGGGACATCAGATGGGTGGGAGCTGCCTCCCACCCATCTGACACTACTCAGTCAACTTATCAAGCATCGCTTCCGGACCTGGTCCAAGCCTAGGGCTGAGCCTGGCCGGCTACGGTTTGAAGTACCACTGATCCGTCCGATACGGGTAGGTGCGGTAGTACTCAAAGGCGTTGACCGTCAACTGCGGCACATTCCCCAGCGCGCGCGAGATGATGGTCACCGCCGGCGGCGAGGTGATGGTGCCGATCAGGAAGAAGTGCTCCATCTGGACCTCGACCAGCTCCTGGCCCAGGTTGATGTAGTCGGGCGTGCCCGGCAGCGACGACTTCCACTTGTCGGTCATTTCCCACAGCGGCTTGATGTCGTCAGGCGGTTCCAGGCCCTGCGCGCCGCTGGTGTTGTACCAATCCGCCCACGGGCCGCCGGTGAGCGGTTCCAGCGCGGCGTCGCCAAACGGCGGGTAGAGGCGGAACGGGTTGGAGTACAGCGGCGCTTCAACCTCGGTGCCGCTGTTGGTCACCTGGATATCGTGGTCGTTGCTGGCCGCCATCGCCCGGTAGGCCTCGGTGCTGATTTCCTTCAGCTCCACCTTGACCCCGACCGCTTCCCAGTACTCCTTGGCCAGCTCGTGCAGCGCCGGATCGCCCCACTGGATCGCATAGATCAAGTTGACGATCAGCGGCTTGCCGTCCAAGCGCAGCCGGAAGCCGTCCGCGCCTTTGGTCAAACCAATCTCATCCAGGAGGGAATTGGCCGTCGCCGGATCGTACTCAATGTCCTTGGTAAACCACTCGGGCTTGGCAAACGACACCGACCGGTGGACCGGGACCCCTTGAGTCGGCTCGCACAGGCTGAAGCACAGCGCCTGGTTGATCTCGTCGCGGTTCAGCGCCAGCGACATGGCGCGGCTGAAACGCGGATCGGAGAAGATCTTGGCCATCTCCGGGTCTTTGTGGGTCGCGTTGAAGGTATAGGTGCGCCCGTTGCTGGCGCCCTGGGCCATCTGGATGTCGTAGTTGCCCTTGTCCTGATTCTGCTGGTAGAGCGGCAGGCTGCCGATCTGCAGGGACTGGGCCTTGTACTGGATCTCGCCGTTGATGACCTTCAGCTCGATCAGCTCCGCATCCGGGGCGTAGACTTCCTCGACCTCGTCGATGTACGGCAGCTGCTGCCCGGTGGTATCCACCTTGTAGTAGTACGGGTTGGCGACGTAGAGCTGGTGCTCGGGCGTCTCGTCCACCTTGATCCAGGCTTCCAGCTTGGGCAGGCCGTAGATATGGTTGGCGTCTTCCCAGTCGCTGTAGTAGGTGGGGATGAAGCGCTTGGCCCACGACTCGAAGCCTTCGGCCACCGCGTCGTCATTGGCCTTGGGGTTGTACTTGATGTGTTTATCCATCAAGTAGTGCTTGGGCGCCCATTCGTGCGTATAGGTCGTGGCCAGCAGGGTGGTAAAAGCCGGCGCCGGCGCCGCAAACTTAAACTTGACGGTCACCTCGTCCACGGCCTCCACCTGCATCGGCTCGCCGCCATAGACCCAGATGCTGGGCGGGTTGGGATACAGCTCCTGGTTGAGGACGATGTCCTCATACCAGAAGACGATATCGGCGGTGGTGAAGGGCTGGCCGTCGGACCATTTATGGCCCTGGCGCAGGACGATGGTCAACTCGGTGAAGTCGCTGTTCCACGCGTACGACTTCGCCATGTTGGGAACGATCGTCTTGAGGTCATCGGCAAAGCGCAGCAAGTTGACGTGCCGCACGCTCAGCCACTCCGAGTTGCCGGCCTCGGGTCCAATGGAGGCCCCGGTGATCCGGCCGCCGTACGCGCCGACCGTGTCGTACGGCACGACGACTAACGGCTCGGCCGGCAGGCGCTCTTCCAGCGGAGGCAGGCCGCCGCTCGGCAGGAAGCCATATTCCACCAGCCGGTCGTCGAAAGCCGCGCGGCCGGACAGCGTCAGTTCACAATTGGCTAATTCTTGAAACTCGGCCAGTTCATATTGCTGCGGCCATTCGCCGGCCGGCACCCCTTGCGGGTCGGCCAGGGTGGCGGCGGGACAGGCCGTGCTTTGGGGCGCGGTCGTGGCCGGCGCCGAGGTCGGGGCGGGTGCGGAGGTTGGGGCCGGCGCCGAGGTGGCCTGCGGCGCAGAAGTGGCCTGCGGCGCTTGTGTCGGAGCGGCGGTGGGTGTGGCGCAAGCCGAGAACAGTAGGCTGAGCACCATCAACCCAGCCGCTAGGGGATACGTTCGTTGGGTGTGCATCTTCTCCTCCGAAAGGAACGAGCATGTTGCATTCGCACACAGACAGCGCCAAGGATGGGGTTACTTGAAGGCGGTCAGCCTCCTTTCAATTACGCTTGTTGTCATCATTTTAGATGATAACTGAACTACAAGCCGCCAACACGCCGTCGCCTATTTGGCCCCCCACTCCGGTTCTGGGAAATGGAGCAAGCTGGGTAAGGCCTATTACCCAGCCTTGTCATGTGGTGTTCTAGGACGGCGACACGCTCATGAAGGAGAAACGTCAATCCAATCCGTTCACAACCCATGTGACCTGATTGACGAAAATTCCTAAGGTATTGACTTGTCGAGTTTGGTTTGCTATAGTCGTCATGATGACTGACGAATGACGACTGACGTCATAATCGCGATATTAACACACAATGAAACAGAGTGTCAAGAGCCTAAAACCGGTCCGGACGAGCTCATACACCCTGACCGAAGCGGCGGAACAAGAAATCCGAACCGCTATCGAACAAGGTCTTTATCGTCCGGGAACGCAATTGCCGGCCGAATCCGAGCTGGTGCTGATGCTGGGAGTCTCGCGCACGGTCGTTCGGGACGCCCTGCGCCTGTTGGAGGATGATGGGCTCATCACCCGGCGCCACGGCAAAGGCACGTTCGTGCGCAGCCGCTCGATTCTTCAAAACCTAAATTTCAACTTCGGCACGACCGAGATGATCAAGTCGGCGGGCCTCACGCCGGGCACGGCCCGGCTGGAGGTTCAGATCCAGGCAGCCGCCCCCGACGTGGCGAGCGCCTTGAACCTGCCCGCCGGGGCGCCCGTCCTCGCCATTGAGAGAATCCGAACGGCCGACCGCAAACCGGTGGTGTATTCCTGGGACTACATTCCCCAGGCCTTGATCGGCGAGCTGGATCCTGGGGCTTTCCAGATGAGCGCGGCCGGCTCCCTCTACCACTGGCTGCGGGACAGCTTCGGCCACGTGATCGAATACGGCGTGACCCGCATCCTGCCGGTCAGCGCCGCGGCCCACGTCGCCGGAAACCTGCAGGTCCCCGAAGGCTCGGTGCTGCTG
>JAGOBN010000365.1 GCA_017999235.1 Anaerolineales bacterium
GGGTAGACGCTGGCCGGATTGTCCAGCGGCGGTAAAATCTTAAACGATGTCCACCGCCGCTGAATTTGACACCCTGGTTCGTCTCAACACCGCCGATATCTTTGACGCGCTCGGCCTAGGCCCGCGGCCGCGCGGCCGACGGCTGTGGGCGGCGCTCGTCGCCCCGGCGGCGCGCCGCTTCGCGCGCGAGGTGGTCACATTTGACGCGCTGGTGGCGCGGCACGGCCTGCCGGCCGGCGCCGAGTGGATCCTGCGGCATTTCCTGCGCGAACTGCAAGTGGCTGGGCGGGAGCGCCTCCCCGCGGCCGGCCCGCTGCTGATCCTCGCCAATCACCCCGGCATGGCCGACACCGTGGCGCTCTTTGTGGGCCTGGGCCGGCCGGACCTGCGGATTGTGGCGCTGGAGCGCCCGTTCCTCAAGGCCCTCCCCAATGTCAGCCGCCAATTGATCTTTGTCCCGGAGGATGAGCGCGCGCGCCTGCCCGTGGTGCGGGCTGTGGCCGGCGCCCTGCGGGCCGGCCAGCCTGTGTTGACCTTTCCGGCCGGCGCCATCGAGCCGGACCCGGCGGTCCTGCCCGGTGCCAGCGCCGCGCTGGAAAACTGGTCGGCGAGCGTGGAGGTCTTTGCGCGGCTGGCGCCCCAGACCCAGGTGGTGACGGCCATGGTCAGCGGCGTGCTCTCGCCGGCCGCCCAGCGCCACCCGCTGACGCGCCTGCGCCGCACGGCCCACGACCGCGAGCGCCTGGCCGCGATGCTGCAGATCATGTGGCCGGGGTATCAAGGGGTGCGCGTGCGGATCGCCTTCGGGGCGCCGCGCCGGGCCGCCGATCTGTTGGCGGCCTACCCCCAACCCGCCGCGCTGCAGGCCGCGATCGTGGCCCAGGCCCGCGAACTCATTGAGCATCCCCCGGCTGAATGGCGGACCGTGACGCGCGGCCTGCGGTAACGGCGCGCGAGCGGCGCCGGCTTTAGCCCGCCGGCCGGCGCCCCACAAAATCCAATTGATGCGCGATATACACCAGCTCGCCGCGCGCAATCTGGGCTTGGCGCGCGGCCACCCAAGCCGCGAAGCGGGCGGCGTCTAAATCCGGGTGGTCGCGCAAAGCGCCGGCCAGCGTGTGGAGGATGAAGCGCAGGAAGTAGGCTTCATCGGCCGGGTAGCGGCCGGCCGAGGCAAAGACCACCCAATCCGAGCTGCCGGCCGCCAGGATCTCGGCGCCGGCGCGGCGCAGGTGCTCGAAGAGGTGCCGGCCGGTGCGGCTGTCGCCGGAGCGCCGGCCGGCGGTGAGGCGCGCATCCATCGTGGCGTGATAGAGCGCTTCAATCTGCGCGTCGAAAGCCGGGTCGAGCTCCGGCTGGAAGAGCGTGGCGCCGTCGAAGTTGAGGGTGAAGTAAAACAAACCGCCGGGCCGGAGCACCTTCAAGAGGCGCGGCAGCGCGGTGGGCAGATCCAGCAGATCCAGCACCGCGTGCGCGATGAGCAGATCCCATGCTCCGCGCTGCGCCGGCCGCGCCGCAAACTCCAGCAGATCACCCACCTGCCAATCCAGCCGAAACTGCGGAGCGGCGCCGGCCAAACGTTCCCGGCCGGCGGCCACGTTGGCGGCCTGCTCATCTAGGGCCAGGTAATCGGCCTGCGCCAGCAGACCGCGCTCCCGCACCCGCTCCACCATGGTGCCGATGCCGGCGCCGACTTCCAGCACGCGCAGCGGGCCGGCCGGCAGGCAGCGCGCCAGCGTCTCCCAGACCGGCCCGTTCAGGGCGCGGTCGTCCACGGTCTTTTTGGCGGCCAGGTAGCGGACAAAACTGTACTCGGATGGGGACAGCATGCGGCCTTCAGGCGGGCTGGCACAGGGCCAGCTTCCGGGCGCGCGGCAGGCGCTTGAGGGCGCGCTCGCGGCGCATGGCGTCGGCGCGCGTCGGCCAGGCTTCGCTGTAGACCAGGGTCACGGGCCGGCGGGCGCGCGTGTAGCGGGCGCCGCGGCCGGCGTTGTGGGCGCGGACGCGGGCGGCCACATCCAGCGCCCAGCCCGTGTAAAGCGAGTCGTCGGCGCAGCGCACCATGTAGACAAAGGGCATGGCTCAGGCTTTGTCGCGCTTCTTAAACAAGCCGCCGGCGAAGAACCGGCCGAGGGCGCCGGCGAAGGTGGGCAGTTCCGGGCCGGCGGGGGCCGGCTCCCACTCACCGCGCGCGCGGTCGGTTTCCCACCGGGCGCGGCGCTCGGCCGACTCGGTCAGCACGGCCGCCAGCGCCGCCGCATCCGAGCGCGCCACCAGGTCACGCAGGCCGCTCAATTCGGCGCTCAGCGCATCCAGATAGCGCAGGACATTCTCCCGGTTGAGGCTGAGCGCGGCGGCGTCCAGGTTGGCCAGCGCGAAGGTGGCGGTGGCAAATTCCCGGTCGGCCACTTTCCGCATCTCGCCCCAGCCCGGCGAAGCGTCGGCGGCGCGCAGCAGGGCATGGGCCACCAGCACGGGCAGGCCATCCACGGCCGCGGCCAGGCCGTCATGCTCGGCCGGGTCCATAAAGTACGGCTGCGCGCCCACCAGGGTAGCCAGATCGCCCGCCAGCTTCAACGCCTCCGGCGCGCACTCCGGCGCGGCCGCCAGCGCCCACAGGCTTTTGGCGAACAGGTCGGGGCGCGCGGCCTCCAGGCCGGCCGCGCCGTCATACAGCTGGGCGGGGTTGAGGAGCGGATGCGCGGCCACAAAGTGCCGGCCGGCGGGCAGCCCGCGCTGGGCCGCGGCCAGCTGCGGCGCGAGCAGCCGGCCCAGACCAATCACCACCCCGCCATCGCGGACCTCCGGCCCGAAAGCCTTCAGCCATTCCGGCTGATCGGCGAGCGGTCCGCCCAACAGCACCAGGTCGGCGCCGGCCGCCGCCTCCAGCAAGTTCCATTTGGCCGCGTGGATCAGGCCGCCGGCCTGCGCCTGGCGGGCCAGATCGTTATCGCGGTCAAAGCCGGTCAGGCGCAGCTCCGGCCGCGCCTTGAGCGCCAGCGCCAGGGAGGCGCCGACGCGGTCCAGGCCGATGAGCGTGATTTTGACGGCCGCCGGGGCCGGGCGCGTGGTCATTAGGGGAGCAGGAGATTCAAGATGAGGCGGGCCGGCCCGCCAAGCAACAGGCCCAACAAGCCCTGCCCCAGGAAGACCAGGGCCATCAGGATAAACATGCCCCACTGCTCCAGCATGGCCAGCGTCGGGTCCCAGTCCCGCGGCGCAAAGCCGCGCAGCACCTTCATCCCGTCCAGCGGTCCGATGGGCAGCAGGTTGAAGAGCATCAGCAGCACATTGATCTGGATGAAATCATAGAGGAACAGATCCAGCGTCGGCAGCATCCCGCCGTAGGCGGTCAGATTGCGCAGGCTGACCAGGCCCACCTGGAACGGGATGGCGGCCAGGATGGCCATCAGCAGATTGGAGGCCGGGCCGGCGGCGGCGACGACGGCCATGCCCAGCTGCGGGCCGTTGCGGAAGTTGTACGGGTTGGTCATCACCGGTTTGGCCCAGCCGAAGCCGGCAAAGACCAGCAGCAGCGAACCGATCGGGTCCAGATGGGCCAGCGGATTGAGGGTCAGCCGGCCCTGGCGGCGCGGAGTCGGATCGCCGAGTTGATCGGCCACCCAGGCGTGCGCCAGTTCGTGAATAGTGAAGGCGATCAACAGCGTGATCACCCGCGCGATAATGGTGGGGGCATCCAGGCCAAGCATAGCGTCTCCTTAACGAAGGAAAATTATAGCACCGGGGTGGTCTATAATCGCGCTGATTGAGGTGCTATGGCTAAGCCGCCGGTGGAATATCGTCTGGGAGATGTCCTGCGCTTGCGCAAACCGCACCCGTGCGGCGGGTATACGTGGCAGATCGTGCGCCTGGGGGCCGACCTGGGCCTGGAGTGTCTGACGTGCCGCCGGCGCGTGCTGCTGGAGCGCCGCGAGGTGGAGAAGCGCACCCAGGCCTTTGTGAGCCGGGGACCCGCCGAGCCGCCGCCGAACGACGGCTGATTAAGCCGGGGCCAGGCGGGACGAATTGCCGGCCGGCGCTTCCGCCTCCACCACGGCAAGCAGGGCGCGCGCGCTGCCCAGCCCCAGGCCCACAAAGATCAGCGCCAGCATGGCATTGGCGCTGAGCACGGCCAGGGGGATGGCGGGCGGGAAAACCACAAAGAAGCCGGCCACCAGCGGCTGGGCCGCCAGGCACACCGCCAGCCAGACCAGCCACGCCAACAGTGACACGGCCGCCCGCGCCGGCCGCTGCCACACCAGCCAGCCCAGGCCCCAGACAAAGAATTCCACACACACCGCCAGGCCGGCGCGCGGCCGCGTCTGCAGCAGCGCCAGCACGCGCCCCACCCCCTTCTTCAGGCGGTAGAGCTGATACAGGCCCAGCACGAACACGCCCACACTGACGACCAGGACCACGCCCAACAAACCGACCAGCAGCCACGGGTCCACGCGGCTCAGGCCATAAGCCAGAGTCATGAGCACCACCGCGGCGATATTCTCGGCCAGGGCATAGGCCGGCGCCGAGGCGGTGCCGGCGGTGCCGGTGCCGGCGCTCACCATGGGCTTGGCCAGCGCCTTCATGCCCGTCAGCGCCGCCGCTGTCACCGCGCTGCCGGCGGCCACCGTCAGGCCGGTCCCGGTCAGACCGCCGCCGGTCCCATTGAAGAGCTGCAAGGTCTCAAAGGCCGCGCGCAGCTCGGGCGAGAGGTTCACCAACACGCCCGCCGCCGCCAGTCCCATCAGCGCGGAGGAGACCGGCACGACGAAACCGCTGACGAAGTGGATGACGCCGTTGACCACGTGCATCACGCCCGGCGCCAGCTGGGTGGCGAAGGCCGGCGCCACGGTGATCACCCACAAGACGGCCACCAGACCCATGAACCAGAAGCTGCCCATGAACTGCATCGGGCCGGCCAGCTCCACAATCCCCAGCCGCGCCGCCACCGAGAGAACCAGCAAACAGGCGTATTGGTTGGAGGCCCCGACCAGGCCGCCGGCCGCGA
>JAGOBN010000366.1 GCA_017999235.1 Anaerolineales bacterium
CCGCTCCCTGCTCGGCCAGGCGCAGGGCGCGCCCCTGATCGGCCCGTGGACCATCGGCCTGGCCGTGGTGACCCTGCTGGTGGCGATCGTGGCCATCTTCTGGCCGCGCATTGACGGGTTCTACGCGGAATACGACAACGCGGAATACCAGGCCGGCGGCGCGGTGGTGCGCATCAAGCCCGGCGACAGCGTGCGTTTGTGGTGGAGCGCCTCGCCGCTGGTGGATCTGCGCATTGACCCTGATCCGGGCAAAGTGGACGGCCCGAACGGCAACGCGCTGGTGAAGCCGGATCAGGCCACCACGCGCTACACCTTGACGGCGCGCAACTTCCTCTCGTTCCTGGTGCCCAATCTGTACGCCCAAAGCGGCGACGTGACGGTGGTGCTGACCCAGACCCAGCCGAGCATCGTCTTTGTGCCGCAGGGGCCGTTCCTGAGCCAGAGCGACAACACCGCCACACTGCTGCGCGGCCAATCGGTGACCCTCAACTGGCAGGTGGCGGACGCCGACGAACTGGTGCTGCAGACCAACGGCGTCCCCGAGTCGCTGGTGCCGGGCGCCGGCAGCCGCCAGGTCACGCCGGATCGCGAGACCACCTATGTGCTGGTGGCCCGCAACCGGTTCACGGGCCAGGATGGCGTGGCCGCGCAGGTGGTGCTGAAGGTGGTGGACGCGACTCCCACGCCCACCGCCACGCCTTCGCCCATCCCGGCGCCGGAGATCAACCGCTTCGACGTCCTGCCGCAGGAAATCTTTGTCGGGGACAAGGTGCAGCTGATCTGGGATGTGGCCAACGTCAAACAGGTGACCATCCGCGGGCTGGACGGCGAGTGGGCGCCCTCCGGCAATGTGGAAGCCTTCCCGCGCGAGAACATCACCTACATTCTCACCGCCGACAACGGCAGCGGCCAGATTCAGCAGATGCAGCGTCCGGTGGTGGTGAAGCCGCTGCCCACCGGGACGCCCTCGCCCACGCCCATCCCGTCGGTGACGCCCTCGCCCACGCCGGCGGCGCCCAAGGTGGATTTCTTCCAGGCCGCGCCCACCGAGGTGACTCAGGGCAGCTCGGTGCGCTTGTCCTGGTCGGTGAGCGGCGATGTGACCGCCATCGAGATCAAAGCGGTGGGCGGCACCGAGCAGTATTTCCCCACCGATAAACAGGGCGCGCAGACCACCCAGCCGTTAAGCGTCTTCACCCAGTATGTGCTGACGGCCCGCAATGGCACGGCCGCCAGCGCGCCGGTCCAGGTGAACATCACCATCAAACCGCCGCCGCCGGCCATTACGGTGTCGGCCGTGGTGGAAACCACTAACCAGACCCTCACGGACAGCAACCCGGCCGGCGATGTCTTCGGCTATGAGCCGCCGGTGGGCCAGGCGGTGCGCCTCATCTGGACCAACGCCGCCGGCCCCAGCACCGTCAAGGTCAGCTTCAACGGGCAGGAGTTCTCGCCCTCCGGCTCCACCTTGATCACCATCACGCGCCAGAGCCTGATCTCAATGCCCATCGTCGCGCTGAGCAGCAATCCGCCGCCGCTGGACCGGACCGCCTACACGGTGGAGTTCCGGCCCGTGCTGGCGGTGCCGCCGGCGCCGACGAACCTCACCTTGCAGACTTCAATTCCGGTGACCGATGTCACCGTGACGCCGCCCATCACGCTGACCTGGAATTACCCGCCCGGCAATCTGGTGGATATCACCGGCTTCCGGCTCTTCCGCGCGCCGGCCGGCGGCAGTTTCCAGGCCCTTTCCCCGGACCTGCCCACTTCGCCCTTGAACTGGGTGGACAACGGCCCCGGCCCGCTGTGCGGGGTATCGTACTATGTGGTCGCGCTGTACACCGACCTGGTGGGCCTCACCCAGCAAACGCCAACCAGCTCCAACAGCTGGCAAAACCCGTCATGCCCATGATCAGCCGCCGGCCTCCGCCTGCTCGCGCCCGGCTGGGCTATCTGGCCGGGGCGCTGGCCGCGGGCGCGCTGGCCGCCTGGGCGTTGTTGTTCAGCCTGGCCGGCGCCGCCCCGGCGCCGGTCTGGGCCGCCGGCCCGGCCGCCGGCTCAGCCGCCACCAGCCTGGCCGTGGCCCTGCAGGCCCGCGCCGACCCCGCCTGCCAGCAGGCCTTCCCGGGCGTTCCCAATCTGGTCTGTAACGGCCTGCTGGTCACCTACACCGTCATCGTCACCAACACCGGAGACACGGGCCTCACCAACGTCAACGTGCTCAACGCGATCCCCGTGGACGCGCTCCAAAAGCTGGCCCTGCTGGACCCGACCGAGCGCGGCACCTACGCCTGTACGCCGGCCTGCACGGTCGATCAGCTCACCCAGACCGTGTTTTCGCCCATCGACGACGACACGGTCGTCACAGTGACGACGCAATTGTTGTGGGCGCTCGGCGCCCTCGGGCCAAACGAAGCGCGCACCCTGGTCTTTGCCGGGGTGGTGGCCGGCCAATCGAACGGCACCGCCATCACCAGCCGCGCCACCGCCATTTCCCAGGAGGGCGCCGCCGGTGTCCGCACCGTGGTTAACGGCGTGCGCGTGCTGCCTCTGACGCCGGGCGCGCCCAGCCTGGCCGCTTCTCCCACCTGGCTCTCGGACGATTTAGGCGGCACCTTCAGCCAGGATTGGGGCGATTTTGACCGCAGCGGCCAGCAGTCATTGGCGCTGGGCTCCTGGAATGGGGTGAGCGTGTACCGCTACAACGGCCAGCGTCTGGAGCAGATGGCGGTGCAAAGCCCGCTCGGCCCGGATAACAAGCCGGCGCCGGCCTTCGGCGTGCGCTGGGCCAACGTGATCTCCAACGCCCAGCCGCAGTTGGAGCTGGTGATGGTCGGCTACAAGGGGTTGGTCAGCCCGACCGTGCAGACCATCAGCGGTGAAATCCAGGTGCAGGAACGCAGCCTGATCTCGCCCACCAACTACATCCTGCGCTATGACACGGCCACGGACAGCTTTGTGCAGGCGGCGGCGTTCACGTCGGAATACCAGCTGGTGCGCGTGGTCGCCGCGGATTTTGATTACACCGGCTCTGCGCCCGGGCTGATGGACCTGGTGGTCAGCACCAACCAGATCAACGTGGACTGCCCGGTGAGCCTGCTGCGGAACACCGGCTCCGACATTGAGCCGTTCCGCTGGGACAACCGCAAGTGCCTGAGCGACAGCGCCACCGCCGCGCTGGGCGCCGGCGACGTGGACGGCGACGGCCGGCCGGACCTGGCGCTGGGCCGCTTCCCCAATGTCGTCGGCGTGATCCGCAACACCGCCGGCGCCTTCACCGCCACCAGCCCCGGCCCGGTCACCCTGGCGCTGACGCTGGAAGCCAGCTTGCCGTATCTGCCGTACGATTTCGCGTTCAGCGATTTTGACCGCGACGGCCGGCTGGATCTGGCGGCGGCCTATCCGCTGCAGCGTGAGGCGCGCTTGTATCGCAACCTCGGCGGCGGACAGCTGGCGGCGTACCGCACCCTCCACACCGACACCTTCTTAACGCCGCTGGCCCTGGATTGGGCGGACTTTGACGGGGACGGCGCGCCGGATTTGGCCGTGGCGGATTCCACCCCGCGCGTGTACCTCAACCAGCGCGGGACCTTTACCCAGACTCTGCTGGTCAAGGGCCTGCCGAGCCAGAGCCAGTTGTGGAGCGTGCGCGCGCTGCGGCCGCTGGCCGCCGGCGGGCTGGAACTGGCGCTGACCAACCGGGATGGCCCGAGCCTGCTCTACAGCGCCTTCACGCCGCACCTCTCACCGACGCTCACCGCCGCCGGGCCGGCGCCGGCTGCCAGCGTGGCCTGGGGCGATTTCAACGCCGATAACCGCCTGGACCTGGCCTTCGGGCCGGCCGCCGGCCGCGCCGGCCAGACCTTGCTGTACCGCAACGCCGGCGACGGCAACCTGGCGCTCGCCACCGCGCCCACGCAGGCCTCGGACAACGGCCCGGTGCAAGTGTCGTTTGCGGACGTCACCGGCGATGGCCGGCTGGAACTGGCCCGCGGCACCCTGGCGGAAAACGCGGTGTGCCAACTGCAAAACCAAGGGCAGAACGTGGGCCTGATCAACTGCTGGCAGAACGCGGAGCCGCCCTTTATCAACCACATCCTCGGCTGGGGCGATGTCAACGCCGACGGCGCGCTCGATGTGCTGGTGGGCAGCCAGGGCGGGGCGCTGCTGCTCTTTCGCAACCGCGGGGGCGGGCTGGGCTTGGCCGAAACGCCCGCCCTGACGCTGACCCACGCCGCCGGGGCGGTGCGCGCGATCATGTGGGCGGACTGGGAGCTGACGCACTATCCGGGTTTTGCCGTGGCCTTCGCGGATGGCGGGGTGGAGGTCTATCGCAACCTCCGCGATGGCACGTTTGACCTGGCCTGGCAAGCCACGTTGACCCAGCCCACCAGCCTGGCCTGGGCGAACTTCAACGCCACCCCGGGCGGTTACCCGGGGCTGGCCATCGGCACAGACGGGTTTGGCACGTATTTGTTTGAGAATGTGGCGGCCGGCGCCGGCCGCACCCTGGCCGCCACCCCCATCTACAGCACCGGGACCACAGACCGCACCCAGAGCCTCGCCTGGGGAGATTGGGATAACGACGGTGCGCCGGATTTGGCGCTCGCCAACCTGGGCGGGCCGGTGGTGGTGTACGCCAATCAAGACAGCACCGTCGGCGCGCCGCGCTTCGCCTGGGCCTGGACTTCCACGGAAGTCTTGTCCGCCACCGGCGTGGCCTGGGGCGATGCCACCGGCGACGGCTACCCGGAGCTGGCGGTCAGCCAAGCCGGCGCCGGCAACAGCGGCTACTATCTGAACACGTCAGTGGTCCCCACCTACGTCACTACGGTCTTTACTTCGCCGGCGGCGCTGGCGCGCGCCCCTTTGTTTGTGGACGTGCTCCGGCCCGGCCAGACGGCGCCCGCCGGCCAGGCGTATGCGGCTTCGGAGATCGTGGCCCGCCCGCCCCCGGTTTTGACGGCCGTGGTCGTCCCTTACACCGCTTACGGGC
>JAGOBN010000367.1 GCA_017999235.1 Anaerolineales bacterium
ATCTAATAATGTTAGACTTGTCTAATATTATTAGATTATTTTGATTTGTCAAGCAGTTTGATCGGCCGGGTGCAGTTTTTTGTTGGTCAGTTCGGAGTGTCAGCCGGTTAAGCCAGCCGCCAACCGACAACGGATAGCCGGCGGCGAGGCCAGCCACCTCCACCCGCTGCGGCAGGCCATGAATTTTCTCCGGATCGTCTGGACCACGCGGCAGAGAAGGCGCGGGCCGGCCCTGGCACAGCGGCGCCGCTCAGCGCCCGAGTTTCTATGGTACAACAGACAGGGCGGCGCGCCGCGCCAGTAAGCCGGTCTGGGTCCTCACTCGGGAGCGTCTGAGCATGGCTGACTCCGCAACCCCTGGCAGCATCGACGAGCGGCTGGATCTGGCCAATCTGACGCGCACGGAATTCATCAATGCGATGGTGCACCTGTACCGGGGCGAGTTGGCCGAAGCCACGGCCTGGCGCAGCCGGATCGACACCACCTCGCATTGGGCGGTTGTCCTGAGCGCGACCGCGCTGACGTTTGTCTTCAGCGACCAAGCCAACGAGCGCCATGTGCTGATCCCCATCATCAGCGTGTTCTGCACCTTCCTGCTGATCATGGAGGCGCGGCGCTACCGGTTCTTCGATATCTGGCGCTCGCGCGCCCGCTTGATTGAGATCAACTTCTACCGCCCGCTGCTGGCCGGCGCCCGGCCGGCGATGCCGGACTGGGCCGACCGTCTGGCCCAGGATCTGGAATGGCCGCGGTTTCACATGCCGTGGTGGGAGGCGATGGGCCGGCGGCTGCGCCGCAATTACCAGGGGATTTACGTGGTGCTGCTGGGCAGCTGGCTGGTGGTGCTGATGACGCATCCCACGCCCACCACCTCGCCGGCCGAGATCATCGCGCGCGCCGCGGTGGGGCCGCTGCCGGGCGGGGTGGTGTTTGCGGGCATGGCCCTGTTCTACAGCGCGCTGGCCGCGCTGGGCGGTTATAGCTTCTGGGCCAGCCGGATTAAGAAGAGCCTGCCCGCCGGCCATCCGGATCGGATGGCGCGCGACCACTCCGCTGGCGGTTAAGCGGGCCGGAGGCCCAGGTCGTCCAGCGAGCGCAGCAGCTCCGCCGCGTCGCGATAGACCCGAAACGCGCCGGCGCGGCTCAACTCATCCTCGCCATAGCCGCCGCTGAGCAGGCCGATGCTTAACATGTCCGCCCGCCGCGCGGCCAGCAGATCCCAGACCGCGTCCCCCACCACGTAACACTCCCTGGCCGCGACGCCCAGCCGCGCTTGACACGCCAAAAACAGATCGGGCTCGGGTTTCGCGCGGGCCACATCGCCGCGCTCGACGACAATCGTCTCGGGGCCAAGCCCCAGCGCCGCCAGCGAACTGTCGATGCCGGGGCGCTGGCCGGAGGTGGCGATGCCGAACCGGATCTGGTGGGCGCGCAGATACTCCACCAGGGCCGCCGCGCCCGGCAAGGGCCGGCGCTCCGGCAGCAGTTGGGCGAACAGCTCCGCGTGCCGCCGCTGCAGGCCGGCGGTTTCGGCGTCGGTCAGGTCCCGGCCCACCTCGCGGCTGACCGCGCGGGTAAATAGCCCGCCGCTCATGCCGATCCGCCGGTGGATGCGCCAGCCATCCACCGCCAGGCCGGCCTCCGCCAGCGCCCGCTGCCAGGCCAGGACGTGCCCGTAAACGGTGTCGATGAGGGTGCCGTCGAGATCGAGGATGAGGGCCTGCATCGGGGTCTCCGGATGGTGGGCGAGAGCGGCTGAGGTCACAACGTCCGCACGTACCGGAATTCCTTGTAGCCGACCGGGTTGGCGTTGACGGCCGGGTCCACCGTGATGTGCAGCACCGCCGGGCGGCCGGCGGCGGCCGCGCGCTGCAAGGCGGCCGGCAGGTCATCAAGCACGTCCACCTTCTCGCCGAAACAGCCCAGGCTCTGGGCCAGCAGGTCGTAGCGCGTGTGCGGCTCCAGATCCACCCCCACATGCTGTTCGGGCGGGAAGCCCTGCGCGGCGTAGGCCGTGTGCTCCATGCCCCAGCCGTCGTCCACCACCACCAGCACCACCACCGGCGCCCCTTCGCGCAGGGCGGTCTCCAATTCCATCACATTGAAGCCCAGCGCGCCGTCGCCCGTAATCACGCACACTGGGCGCTCCGGCGCGGCCAATTTGGCGCCAATGGCCATCGGCAGACCGGTCCCCAGGAACCCTTGCTTCACCGAATACAAGAAGCTGTTGGGCCGCAAAATGGGGAAGTACGCCACGCCCCACAGCGCGGTGTTGCCGCCATCCAGCACCACAATCGCCTCCGGCGGGAAGAACTGGCGCGCCAGCATCACCAGCTGGCCGGGGTTCACGCCGCGCGCGCCGGCGGCCTGCAGATAGCCCATGGCCTGCTCCAGCGTCTTGGCCGAGAGCGCGCGGTAGCGGGCCAGGTCCGGCAGCTCGGCCCGGGGCGCGGTGTGGGCCTTCACCACGGCCAGCAGGGCGCGTAAAGCGGCGCCGGCGTCGGCCACAATCCCCACATCCACGGGCCGGTTGAGGCCGATGGAGAAGGGGTCGGTATCAATGTGGATGGTCTTCTGGCGGGCGGGGTCGCCCCAGGCCGGCGCGCGGCCCCAGCCGTCGTACTCGCCCAGCCGGGCGCCGACCACCAGCACCACATCGGCCTCGTTGCGCGCCAGGGCCGTGGCCTGCAGATCAAACAGGTGGAAGTAATGCGCGTGGTCTTCCGGCACCGCGCCGCGCGCGCCCAGGCTGCTGCTCATCCCAGCCGCCAGGTAGTTGCCCAGGGCCACAAAATCGGCGGAGGCGTTGCTCCACAACACGCCCTTGCCGGCGTGCAGGAACGGGCGCTGGGCGCGCGCCAACAGTTCGCCGGCCAGCGCTAGTTGATCCGGGTCGCCGGCCCCCAACTGCGTCTGCCGGTACTGCGCGGCCGGGTAGACCGGGGCTTTGGCCGCGTCGATCTTTTGCCCCAGGAATTCATCCGGAAGCACGATCAGCGCCGGCCCCGGCCGGCCGGTGAGCGCGGCGCGGAAGGCGGCGCGCATCAGTTCCGGCAGGCGTTCCGGCACGCGCAGGGTGGCCGCGAACTTGGTGATCGGGCGCGCCATGGCCTCCAGGTCGGTGGCCTGCCAGGCGCCGCCGCGGTCCGGGTCATTGGTGGCGCGCCGGCGCATGGTCACCAGGGCGATGACCGGATGGCCTTCGCCGTGGGCGCTGGTCAGGCCGGCGATGAGATTCGCGCCGCCCGGCCCCGGGCTGCCGATGACGACGCTGGGCCGGCCGCTCAGGCGTGTGTAGCCCTCGGCCAGATGGACGGCGCCTTCCTCGTGCCGGCAGTTGATATGCCGAATGCCGTAGCGCGGCGCATGCACCACAAACGGGATGTGCGAGCCGTCGATGATGCCGAACATCAGCTGAATGTCTTCGGCTTTCAGGCACTGGATGAGCAGCTCGCCGACCGTAATTTCACTCATGGGCTTCTCCTGATGGATGGGGACTGTAGGCCGCGGTCTACACGGATTACACGGAGTGCGACGATCGATCCGTGTCATCCGCGGCTAGACCGATGTGTTTAGGTGTGTCTCCAAGCCGCGCCAGTAAGCGTCCACGCGGCGGAGGCCTTCTTCATACGACACCAAGGGCGTGAAGCCCAGCTCTTGCCGCGTGCGCGTCTGGCTGATGCGGTACTCGGATGAGATCATCCGCAGGACATCCCGCGTGAGCGGCGGCCGGGAGCGCAAGCGCAATATCCGCCAAGCGGGCCCGCTGACGGCGGCCAGGATGTGGGCGAACCAGCGCGGCATCGTGCGCGGCGCCGGCGCCCCCACGATGCGCGCCAGATCGGTGAAGTAGCGCCGCAGCGTGGCCGGCGTGCCGTCATAGCCGTTGTAGACCCGGCCCACGGCCTGGGGCAGGGCGGCCGCGCGCAGCAGGATATCCACCAGATTGTCCACGTACACCAGGCCCGGAATGTAATGGCCGCCGCCGATCAGCGTGGGTGCGCCGCGTTTGAGCGCCGCCGCGGCCTCATGGACCCACGGCCGCGAACCGGGGCCAAAGACCTTGGACGGCCGGACCACGCTCAGCGCCAGGCCGTGCTCACGCTGATATTGCCAGGCCAGGGCTTCCTGCTTTTGCTTGTACTGGCTGTAAAGGCCGATGGGCCGGCCCAATTCTAAATCCTCAAACAACTCCCGCCGGCCGATGTGTTCGCCATACACCGCGCAGGACGAGAGCAGGGCCACCCGCGCCCCCGTCCGCGCCGCCGCGGCGAAGACATGCCGGCTGCCTTCCACGGTGACGCGCTCATGCTCGGCGGCCGGCGCCCAATCGCTCACCACCGCCGCCGTGTGCAGGACCGTCCGGACGCCGGCCAGGGCGGTCTGTACGTCGTCAAAGTTGGCGATGTCGCCGCGCAGGACGCGCACGCGCGCGCCCCAGCCTTCCGGGACGCGCGCCTCCGGCACATCGAAGACGGCCACGGTCTGGCCGCGCTGGAGCAGCTGTTCCACGCTGTGCCGGCCGATAAAGCCCAGGCCGCCGGTGACCAGAATAGGTTGGGCTAGCGCAGGAAAGTCAGTCATAGGCGTTTTCTGAGGGATTGGCCCCCCACCGGCCCCCGCGCTGCCGGCGCGCCGCCCCTCCAGCGCAGCGAGCGGGCGCGGCGGCGGTGCTGGGGGAGACACTGAGTCACAGAGAATTCTCCGTGTCGCGGTGGCTCTGCGGCCCATTCCGCGATGATCTTCACGGCTCCTCGTTCAGCCGCCGGCGCTCGGCTTCCAGCCGTTGCCGGCCGCGCCGGCGCAAGGGTTCGTAGAGCATCAGCATCAGGGCCGGGTTGAGATTCGTGAGCCGGGCCAGCCAGCCGCGCCAGCGCGGGAGCGTGATCTCCAGCGGCCGGCCGCGCACCGCCCGCCCCAAGGCGCGCTCCACGTCTGCCACGCTCAACGGCCCGGACCCGGAATAGGCC
>JAGOBN010000368.1 GCA_017999235.1 Anaerolineales bacterium
CCGTAACACTCACCATGGATGATTTTATTTTTGGCTCCCTGGGGACCGAAGCGAAACGCCTGGCCCACGTCCGCGGCCAGCGCGCGGGGGTCACGCACTTGCAGCGCCGCTCCCCGCGCGACCCCGCGCCCGGGCAGGCGGTGACTCTGGAACTCAGCCTGGGGCCGGCCTATCCGCAGGACCGCGCCTGGGCCTACTGGACCGCTGATGGCAGTGACCCGGCCGGCGCGGGCGGCGTGGCCGCCGCCGGCCAAGTGGCGGCGCTCACGCCCGTGGACGCGGACTGGGATACGCTGGTCTGGGGCTATGTGCGCCGCTTTCGGGGTGTACTGCCCGGCCAGCCGGCCGGCACGGTGGTGCGCTATCGGCTGGCGGCCGGCGGGCGCGGCCCGGAAGTGTGGGCCGACGCCGGCGCGTATTACGGCTACTACGTGGACGATGACCCGCCGCCGGCCTGGACCCGGGACGCCATCCTCTACCAGATCTTCGCGGACCGCTTCTTCAGCGCGGACCCGGATTTCCCGCAGGTGGAGGCCAAGCCGTCCCACAAGGCCAACGGCACCTTGCGCGGTATCACGGCCCAGCTGGGCTATATCGCCGCGCTGGGCGCCAACTGCCTGTGGATCACGCCGGTCTTTCCCAGCCCCAGCTATCACGGCTACGACGCCACCGATTTCTTCGGCATCAATCCCCGGCTGGGGACCCCGGCCGATTACCAAATGCTGATCGACCAGGCGCACGCGCGCGGCATGCGCGTGCTGATGGACTTTGTCCCCAACCACTGGTCGGACCAGCATGCCAGCTTCCAGGCGGCGCTCCGCGATCCCAACAGCCCGTCCGCGGCCTGGTACACGTTCAAACACTGGCCCGACGATTACGAAACTTTCTTCGGCGTCAAAGACCTGCCGCAGCTCAACCTGCGTCATCCGGCGGCGCGCGCGCATGTGTTGGACGCGGCCAAGTACTGGCTGGACTTCGGCGTGGACGGCTTCCGCGTGGATTACTGCATCGGCCCGACGCCCGATTTCTACGCCGATTTTCGGCGCGTGACGCGCGCCGCCAACCCCGAGTGCTGGACCTTTGGCGAGGCCGTGGACCCGCCCGACTCGCAGCTGACCTTTGCGGGCGGGATGGACGGCGCCCTGGACTTCATGTTGTTGGAAGCCCTGCGGCAGACCTTCGCCTACGGCGAGTGGGACGCGGCCCGGTTGGCGGATTTCCTGGACCGGCACGAAGCCTACTATCCGCCGGACTACAGCCGGCCGTCCTTTCTGGACAACCACGACATGAACCGCTTCTTGTGGGCGGCACAGGGCGATCAGCGCCGGCTGCGGCTGGCCGCGCTGTGCCAGTTTACGCTGGCCGGCCCGCCCATCATCTACTACGGCACCGAAGTGGGCCTCTCGCAAGACCGCGATATCCGGCAGGGCGGCTGGGCCTTGCATGAGGAAGCGCGCCTGCCAATGCCGTGGGGCGAGGCGCAAAACGCCGGCCTGCTGACCTTTTACCGGGACCTGGCCTGGTTCCGCCGGCAGACGCCGGCCCTGCGGGGCGGGACACGGGAGACCCTCGTGGCGGAGGGCCGCCTCCTGGCCTATCGCCGCGCGGACGCGGCCGGCCGGTGCGTAACCGTGTTGAACCTGGACACCCAGCCGGCCGCGCTGACGCTGGCGATCCCGGAAACCGCCGTGGCGCTGACCACCGACTCCGCTTGCCAGGCGGCGGCCGGCGCGGACGGGGTGCGCGTCAGCCTGCCGCCGCTGGCCGGCGTGCTCCTCACGATCTAAATAGGCCGCCGCGGTCTATTCCACCGGTGCCGCGATGACAATGACCACAGACAACTTCACCCCCGACTGGGCCAAACGCGCCATTTGGTATCAGATCTTTCCGGACCGCTTCCACAACGGCGACCCGGCCAACGACCCGACGCTCGACAGCACGCGCTTTTCCTATCCGCACGACTATTCCCTCCCCTGGCGGCTCCACCCCTGGACCTCGGACTGGTACGAACTGCAGCCCTACGAGCGCGCCGCCGGCCTCGACCTGTGGAAATCGCTGCAGCGCCGGCGCTACGGCGGCGACTTGCAGGGTATCCTCGACAAGCTGGACTACCTGCAGGACCTGGGCGTAACCGCGCTCTACCTCAACCCGGTCTTCGACGCCGCCTCCCTGCATAAGTATGACGGCAACACCTACCATCACATCGACGTGCATTTTGGCCCGGACCCCGTGGGCGACCGCCGCCTGATCGCGGCCGAGACCCCGGATGATCCGCGCACCTGGGTCTGGACCGCCGCCGACCGGCTGATGCTCACGCTGATCGCCGAGGTCCACCGGCGCGGGATGCGCGTGATTCTGGACGGCGTGTTCAACCACCTGGGCCTGAATTCCTTCGCCTTCCAGGACCTGGTAGCCAAGGGCCGCGCCTCGCGCTTTAAGGACTGGTTCAAGGTGCTGGATTGGGACACGCCCAGCCGGTTCGCGCCCTTCACTTACCGCGGCTGGTTCGGAGCGCCGGAGCTGCCCGAGCTCAACCAGGATGAGAACGGCACTGTGGCCGGCCCCAAGGACTACATCTTTGCCTGCACGCGCCGCTGGCTGGACCCGGCCTCCGCGCCCGGCGGGCTGCCGGCCGGCGTCCCGGACGGCGGCGGCCTCGATGGCTGGCGTCTAGACGTGGCCTTCTGCGTCAAGCACGGCTTCTGGAAGGACTGGCGCCGGCACGTCAAGTCGATCAACCCAGACGCCTACTTGGTCGCCGAGATCGTGCTGGAAGATGCCGATGAGCCCTATCTGCAGGGGGATGAGTTTGACGCGGTGATGAACTACCGCTGGATGTTCACGTGCGCGGCGTTCTTCGCCCAGGCCAGCCACCGCCTGCCGGCCAGCGAGTTCGACCAGCGGCTCAAACAGCTGCGCGCCGCGCACCCGGCCGGCGTCGCTTACGGGATGCACAATCTGTTGACCAGCCACGATACCGCCCGGCTGGCCTCGCTGATCGTCAACGGCCGGCGCGCCTACTTTGACGGCTGGAAGGAACTCCATCCGAAATCTCAGGCGGCCAACAATGCCGCGTATGACACCCGCCGGCCCACGCCCGAGGAACGCGCGCGGCACAAACTGATGGTGCTGTTCCAGATGACGGATGTCGGCGCGCCGGTGGTGTATTACGGGGATGAGGCCGGGATGTGGGGGGCCAACGACCCGTGCTGCCGCAAGCCCATGGTCTGGCCGGAATTCACCTATGCCGCCGAAGCCGCGCTCCCGGATGGGACTCGGCGCCCGGCCCCGGACCCGGTTGCTTTCGACCCGGATCTGCACGCTTACTACCGCCAGCTGATCGCCCTGCGCCGCGGTTCGCTGGCCTTGCAGATCGGTGAGTTCCAGACGCTCTGGATCGACGACGCGGCCGGCGGCTACGCTTTTGAACGCCGGCACGCCGCCGAGCGCGTGGTCGTGATCCTTAACCCGCACTCGGCCGCGCAGACCGTCACCCTGCCGCTGGCCGGCCGCTGGGTGGATGCGCTGAACGGCGGGCGCGCCTATGAAGCCGCCGCCGGCGCGCTGACCGTCACGGTGCCGGCGTTAAGCGGATGTCTCCTGCAGGCGGAAGCGTGAGGGCCGCCCGATGACGCGCTCTGCTTCCCCTGGTCAACGCTTGTGGCAGCGCGCCCAAACGGAGGGCAACCCGGTGCGCGATCCGGGCCGCGCCACGTTTGTGTGGCGCGCGGCCGGCGCGCGCGGCGTCCCGCAGGTGATCGGTGATTTCATGCACTGGGGCCGCGAGGGCCAGACGCCGTTGACGCTTGAGCGCGCCGGTCCGGGGCTGTGGGCGGGCGCCCTGGACCTGCCCGACGACGCTTATCTGGAGTACGCCTGGATCAGCCGCGGCCGGCGGGTGCCGGACCCGCTGAACCCGCGCACCTCGCCGAATGGGATGGGCGAGCTGAACCATTACTTCTATATGCCGGCCGGGGCGCCCACGCCGCTGGCCCAGCCGCCGCGCGGCGGACTGCGCGGCGCCCTCACGCGCGAGGTGCTGCCGGCCGGCCGCCTGCTCTGGCACGGCCGGCGGATCGTGCATTTTTATCAGCCGCCCACGCCGGACCCGTGTCCGTTATTGGTGGTCCTGGATGGGCGGGAGTATCGGCGGCAGGCGCATCTGCCGGTTCTGGTGGATAACCTGATCGCCCAGCGGCGCATTCGGCCGCTGGCGTTGGCGCTGGTGGAGAACGCCGGCCCGGCCGCGCGGATGCTCGAGTACGCGTGCAGTGAGACCACCCTGGCCTTCCTGCTCTATGCCCTGCTGCCGCTCGCCCAGGCGCGCCTGAACCTGATCGACCCGGCCGCCCAGCCGGGCGCGCACGGCGTGCTGGGCGCTTCCCTGGGCGGGTTGATGGCCCTCTACGCCGGTCTGCGCGCCCCCCAGGTCTTTGGCCACGTCCTCAGCCAGGCCGGCGCTTTTGTGGTCGAGGGCCATCCCTTTGTGGTCTGGGACCTGATCCGCTACGAACCCCGTCTGCCTATCCGCTTGTGGCTGGATGTCGGACGCTTTGATTGGCTGTTGGACGTCAACCGCCAACTCTACGCGCTGGCGGCGGAGAAGACCCTGGCCGCCCACTTTCAGGAGTTCAACGCCGGCCACAACTTTCCGGCCTGGCGGGATGACCTCCCGCGCGGGCTGGAGCGCATGTTCCCGCCGGCCACCGGCGGTTAGGAGATTTGGCATGGACTCCGTTCAGACTTTTGCCGACGGGCTGATCGCCAACGTCGAGCGCGTCATCATCGGCCGGCGTCCGGTGGTGGAATTGTTAACCGTGGCCCTGCTGTGCGAGGGCCACATCCTGCTGGAAGATGTGCCGGGAGTCGGCAAGACCATGCTGGCCCGCGCCCTGGCGGTCAGCCTGGGCGGGCAGTTCAAGCGCCTGCAATGCACGCCGGACCTGCTGCCCAACGATGTG
>JAGOBN010000015.1 GCA_017999235.1 Anaerolineales bacterium
GCTCCTTGGACATCCTGGTCAACAACGCCGGGACCACCCGCGACATGGTGATCATGCTGATGCCGGAAGCCGACTGGGACACCGTCATCCAGACCAACCTGAAAAGCGCCTTCAGCTGCTCCAAGGCCGCCGTCAAGGTGATGATGCGCAAGCGGATGGGGCGGATTATCAACATCTCGTCCGTCTCCGGGATCTCCGGCAACGCCGGCCAGACCAACTACTCCGCCAGCAAGGCCGGACTGATCGGCTTTACCAAGGCCCTGGCGCGCGAGGTGGCGGCCCGCAACATCACCGTCAACGCCGTGGCGCCCGGGTTTGTCCCCACCGCCCTGACCAACGATTTGCCGGCCGAGATCAAAGACGCCACGCTGAAGACGATCCCCCTCGGCCGGTGGGGGAAGCCCGAAGAGATCGCGCATGCCGTCGCCTTCCTGGCCTCGGACGAGGCCGGCTACATCACCGGCCAAGTGCTGAGCGTGGACGGCGGCCTGGTGATGGGATAACGCCGATGGATAACGATGCGCCGCGCCGCGGCAAAACCACCATTGCCCCCGACGTGCTGGTGACCATCGCCCGCCTGTCGGCGCTGAGCGTGCCCGGCGTGGCGCGCATGGCGCCGGTGCCGGTGGCGGTGGACCGGCTGTTTCAACGCCCGCCGGCGGAGGGCGTGCGGATCGAGGTCCGGCAACTGGCGGTGATCATTGATCTCTACCTGGTGACCCACCATGACGCCAACGTGCGCGATGTCTGCCGCGAAGTGCAGAGCACCGTGGCGCGCGCCATTCAGGAGATGGTGGGCATGCACGCGCTGGCCGTCAACGTCTATGTCGAAGACGTGGTCTACGGCGAGCCGCCGCGGCCGGCCTAACCCCATGAACCGTGTGCACAGCCGGCGCCGCGCGCGCGAGATCGCCCTGCAGGTGCTGTACGAATTGGAGTGCACGCAGCACGCCGCCGCGGAGGTCCTGGCCGAGCGCCTGGGGGAAAAGCCGCTGGACCCAGCCTCCGAAGCCTTCGCTCAGGAGCTCGTCACCGGCGTCCTGGCCCACCGGACCGAGCTCGACGACCAGATTCAAAAACACGCCCCGGAATGGCCGCTGGATCAGATGGCGCTGATCGACCACAACATCCTGCGCCTGGCGCTGTGGGAGTTCAGCCTGGGCCGGCTGACCCCGGTCAAGGTCGCCATCAACGAGGCGGTGGAGCTGGCCAAAGAATTCGGCTCGGAGAGCGCGCCGCGCTTCATCAACGGCGTGCTGGGGTCGGCCGCCGCTGAAGTGGCTGAAGCCCCGCCCGGCTGACGCCCCCGCGTGACGCATGGACCTGAATATTCTGGGCATCGGCCCGCTGGAACTGCTCTTTTTCGTCGTCCTGCTGCTGCTGCTGTTCGGCCCCAAAGATCTGGTCGGCATGGCGCGCCGGATCGGCCAGCTCCTCAACCGGTTCATCCGGTCTGACAACTACCAAGTGATCCAGCAAGCGTCCACCGAATTACGCAAACTCCCCGAGCGTCTGGTTCAGGAAGCGCACCTGGAAGAGCTGCAGCAAGTCATTAAACCGCCGGCCACAGCGTTGCCGGCCGTCAAAGCCACCTTGAGTTCCCCGCCGCCGGCCCCCAGCCCCAGCCTGCGGTCGCCGGCGCCCACCCCGCCCCCGCCGGCCGCCAAACTGCCCGCGCTGGCGGCTTGGACGCAGGAACTGCCGGCCGAGCCGGATTCCGCCTTCCAGGCCTGGACCCAGGAACTGCCGCCGGCGGACCCGCCCGCCGCACAGCCATGAGGCGTTTGGCCGGCCGGCTCCTGGCCGTTCCGTGGCGCTGGGTGACCGGCGCCTGGCGCTGGCTCACCACCCCCTGGCGGTGGTTGAGCGGGCGCGCGGCCGCGTTCCGCAACTTCTTCACCCAGATGCCGGATGACGCGCCCCTGACCGAGACCATCAGCGAAACGCTGGGCAGCGGCGATTCGGTCCTGGACACGCTCTCCGCCTTTGGCGACCACATCGATGCCCTGCGCCAACATCTGCTGCGCGCCGTCATCGCCCTGGTGTTGACCACCGCCTTCTGCTTTACGTTTGCGGACCGGCTGATGGGGGTGCTGGCCGTCCCCCTGGCCGATAACATCCAGTCCGAGATCTGGCAGTTGTTCCAGCAGCCGGCCCCGGCCGCCCTGACGCAGTTCTTGGCGCTGGGCGCCCAGGGCCTGGCCAAAATGCAGGTCATCGAACCAACCGAGGCCGTGGGCGTGTTTATGCGCGTCTCCCTGCTGGGCGGCACCGCGTTCGCCATGCCGTGGATCGTGCTGGAACTGTATCTGTTCATCGCCCCCGGTCTATATCCGCGCAGCCGCCTGCTCCTGCTGCTGGCCATGCCCGCCATCATCCTGCTCTTCCTGGCCGGCCTGCTGTTCACCTATTTCATCATGCTGCCGGCCGCTATCCCGTTTCTGGAAGACTTCATGGGCTTCCGGTCCGCCTGGCGGCCGACCGCGTACTTTGGGCTCGTGACCAATCTGATGTTCTGGGTGGGCGTGGCCTTTCAATTGCCGCTGGTGGTCTACGCCCTGGCCGCCGTCGGCTTGCTGCGCGCCGGCCAACTGGTGGCTCAGTGGCGGGTGGCCATCGTGGCCATCGCCATCATCTCCGCCACCATCACCCCCACCACCGATCCGATCAACATGGGGTTGGTGATGGTGCCCATGATCCTGCTCTATGGCATCAGCATCGTCGGCGCCTGGATTGCCGAACGCGGCCTGCGCCGGCGCGAGAAGCCGGCATGAGCGGGCCGCTGATCCTGCACCTGATCCCGGCGGCGGAGTTCCAGGCCCTGGCCGCGGCGGAACCGATCCAGCCGGCGTCCCTGGCCAGCGAAGGCTTTATCCACTGCACCAGCACGCCGGAGGTGCTCCTGACCGTGGCCAACAAGTTCTACCAGGCCGTCCCCGGCGATTTTCTGGTGCTGGAGGTGGACCCGGCGCGGGTGACGGCGCCGCTCAAGTTCGAGGCGCCGGCGCCGCCCGCCCCGCCCGGCGATCCGCTGGCCGGTCAGCTTTTTCCGCATCTCTACGGCCCGCTCAACCGCGACGCCATTGTGGGGGTGCGCGCGGCCGTGCGGGCTGTGAATGGCCGCTTTATCGCCGTGTGACGTGGAGTGCGGATAGCCTCGGCAGATCTTCCAGATCCGGCCCGCCGGCCAAGCATCCCGGCGTGGCTACGCGCAAACGAGAGGCGTTATGGCCGGCAAGTTTTTTGAAGACCTGAATCCGGGCGACCATTTTAAACACACCACTGGCCGCACGCTCACCGAGACGGATAACGTCCTCTTCTCGGCCCTCACGCTCAACACCCAGCCCCTGCACATCAATGAGGATTTCGCGGCCCAGACCCAGTTTGGCCGGCGGATTGTCAACGGCCTGTTCACGCTGGCCCTGGTGGTCGGGCTGAGCGTCAGCGATCTGACCGAAGGCACGATTGTGGCCAACCTGGGCTACGAAAACATCAAACACCCGGCGCCTGTCTTCCACGGGGACACCGTCTACGCCGAGACCGAAGTCTTGGAGAAGCGGGCCTCCGCCAGCAGGCCGGACCGCGGGGTGGTGCGCCTGCGGCAGATCGGCCGCAAAGCCGATGGCACGGTGGTGGTGGAATTGGAACGGACCGTGTTATTCCTCAAACGCAGCCCCGAACGGGCGTAAGCGAGGTCCCCATGCGTATCCGCCGCTCGCTCCTCTTCGTCCCCGGCGACAGCGAACGCAAGATCAGCAAGGCGGCCGGCCTGGGCGCGGACTGCGTCTGCCTGGATCTGGAGGATGGCGTGGCCGTCAGCCAGAAGCCGGCGGCGCGCGCCGCCATCCGCGCCGCGCTGCTGGCCGTGGATTTCGGCCGCAGCGAGCGCCTGGTGCGGATTAATGGCGTGGGATCAGGTTTCGAACAGGCGGATTTTGATGAGACGATCGCCGGCCGGCCGGACGGGGTGGTGCTGGCCAAGGTGGAAAATGCCGCGGCGGTGGAGTGGCTGGAGGCGCGGCTCATTGACGCCGAACTGGCGCACGGCTGGCCGGCCGGCAAAATCGCCCTGCTGGCGATGGTGGAGACGGCGCGCGGGATCGTCAATCTGCGCGAGATCGCGGCCGCTTCCCGCCGGCTAGCGGCCCTGATCTTTGGCGCCGAAGATCTGGCCGGCGATATTGGCGCCACGCGCACCCGCGCCGGCTGGGAGGGCTTTTACGCGCGCTCCGCCGTGGTGACCTATGCCGCCGCCTTCGGCTTGCAGGCCATTGACCAAGTCTATGTGGATTACCAGGATCCGGAGGGGCTGAGCCAGGAAGCCCGCCAGGGGGCCGAACTCGGTTACGCTGGCAAGCAGCTCATCCACCCGGACCAGATCGCGCCCGTCCAGGCCGCCTTCACGCCCAGCGCCGCCGCCATTGCCCACGCGCAGCGGCTCATCACGGCCTTCCAGGCGCACCAGGCGGCCGGCCAGGGCGCCTTCGCGCTGGACGGCAAGATGGTGGATAAGCCCATGCTGCGGGCGGCTGAACAGGTGCTGGCCAAAGCCCGCGCCGCCGGCCAACTGGCCGAGTAAGCGCCAGCGCCGCGCCGATGTCCACTGAATTCCAGGTCCAGATTCACTTTGACGCCGACGCCGGCCTCCTGCACGCGCAGGTGGTGGGCATCTTGCGGCCGGAGGCTATGCCGGCGCTGGCGGCCCAGGTCTTAACCGCGGTGGAAGCGCACGCCTGTCGGTCGATGGTTTTGGATTACACCGCCGCCGCCCGGCCCGGCAGCACCGCCGATCTCTATCAAATCAACAGCCGGCTCCACGCCTTGGGCGTCCAACCCGCGGACATTATCGCAGTCGTCCACGCTCCGGCCGCCAACGCCGCTGACCGTAACACGCTGGCGGAAACGATCGCCTGGAACCGCGGGTGGCACAACGTGAAGTATTTCGACGACCTGGCGGCCGCCCGCGCCTGGGTGCGCGCCGCACAGCTCGAACAGCGGACGAGTTAGCCGGCCGGCGCGGCCGCCGGCATTTTTTCGCCCGGCGCGTGCGGGCGCGCGCCCTGCGCCAACGCCACCGCCGCGCCGTTGAAGCGCACGCTGTAGGTCCACTAGGATGCCCGTGCAGGCTCAGGCGGTGGTGCCGGCCAGGGCGATCAACGAACCACGCCGGCGCGGGGTCAGTCTGGGCGGACGCGCCTGAGCCATCAGCGCGTCAGTTTGCGGTATGTGATGCGATGCGGCCGGTCGGCTTCCTGACCCAGGCGCTTGCGCCGGTCGGCGTCGTAGTCCGACCAGTTGCCGTAGTAGAAGACCACGCGGCTGTCGCCCTCGAACGCCAGGATGTGGGTGGCCACCCGGTCCAGGAACCAGCGGTCGTGGCTCACCACCACGGCGCAGCCCGCGAACTCTTCCACCGCCTCTTCCAGCGCCCGCAGGGTGTTCACATCCAGGTCGTTGGTCGGCTCGTCCAACATGAGGACGTTGGCGCCTTCCTTGAGCATCTTGGCTAGCAGCACACGGTTGCGCTCGCCGCCGGAGAGCACGCCCACCTTCTTCTGCTGGTCCGGCCCCATGAAGTTGAAAGATGAGACATAGCCGCGCGAGTTGATCTTGCGCGGGCCGAGCTGCAGGGTCTCCACCCCGCCCGTGATCTCTTCCCAGACGTTCTTATCCGGGTCGAGCGTCTCGCGCAGCTGCTCCACATACGCCAGCTTGACGGTCTGGCCCACGGTCACGGTGCCGGCGTCCGGCTGTTCGCGGCCGGCGATCAGTTTCAAGAACGTGGTCTTGCCGGCGCCGTTCGGGCCGATGACGCCCACGATGCCGCCCGGCGGCAGGGTCAAGTTGAAGTCATCCAGCAGAAGCCGGTCCCCATACGCCTTGCGGACGCCCTTCAGCTCCACCACGATATCGCCCAGGCGCGGCCCCGGCGGGATGTAGATCTCCAGCTCCTCGCGCCGCGCTTCGCTCTCTTGATCGAGCAGTTTCTCGTAGGCCGTGACACGCGCCTTGCCCTTGGCCTGGCGGGCCTTGGGCGACATGCGGATCCACTCCAGCTCCTGGGCCAGGGTCTTCTGGCGCCGGGCGTCGGTGCGCTCCTCCAGGGCCAGGCGCTGCTGCTTCTGCTCCAGCCAGGAAGAGTAGTTGCCGCGCCACGGAATGCCGTGGCCGCGGTCCAATTCCAGAATCCAGCCGGCCACGTTGTCCAGAAAATAGCGGTCGTGCGTGACGGCGATGACCGTGCCGGGATAATCGCGCAGATGCTTCTCCAGCCAGGCCACCGACTCGGCGTCCAGGTGGTTGGTGGGCTCGTCCAACAGCAGGATATCGGGTTCGGTCAGCAGCAGCCGGCAGAGCGCCACGCGCCGGCGCTCGCCGCCGGAGAGCACCTGGATCACGGCGTCCGGCGGCGGACAGCGCAGGGCGTCCATCGCCAGCTCCAGGCGGCTGTCCAAATTCCAGGCGTCGTGCTTATCCAGGTATTCCTGCAGCCGGCCCTGGGCCTCAATTAGCTTATCGAAGTCGGCGTCCGGCTCCGCGAACTGGGCGCTGACTTCGTCGAACTGTTTGAGCGCGTCCACGATGGGCTGGACGGCCTCTTCCACCACCTGGCGCACCGTCTTGGTGACGTCGAGCTGGGGTTCTTGTTCGAGCAGACCGCGCGTGTAGCCCTTGGAGAGCTGGGTCTCGCCCAGATAATCGTTGTCCACTCCGGCCATAATCCGGAGCAAGGTGCTCTTGCCGGAGCCGTTCAGGCCCAGCACGCCAATCTTGGCGCCGTAATAGAAGCCGAGGGAAATATCCCGGATGACTTCGCGGTTGGGCGGAAAAATGCGCTTGACGCGCACCATGGAGTAGATGACTTGTTGATCAGACATGGGTGTAGTGGGCAGTGAATAGTGAGCAGTGAGTAGTGGGAGTGGGTAAAAGACAGTCAGTCGAAAGCAATGGGCGGGATCAAGGTCAACCGTGAACGCTCAGCCTCAAATCGCCAACTTAACCAATTAGCGGGCGCTGATAAACACCAACTCTTCGGGCCGGCGCGTCAGGCTAACCACCTGGCCTTTCACCCGGACAAACTCACCGAAATCCGCGAAGTCCACGGCGGGCGTATCCAGGACCCATTCGCCGTTCTCCCGCACCAGCCAGGCCGGAAACTCAGCCAGGGGCGCGCCCGGCTGGCCGGCCCAGAACTCGGCTAGCCGCCGGAAGAGCTTGGGGAAGATCACGCCGCGCGTCTCCAGATCGGCCACACCGCTGACGGCCAACCCTTTGGTGGTCAGATCCTGCTTCCACACGCCCAGCCGGGCGCCGCGCGCTTTCTGCGCCGCCGCCGTCAAGGCCTGGCGCGCATCGCGCGGCATGCCGTCATAGAACAGCGGATAGGCTTGGCCGGCCTGGACCAGGCGGTAGTTGAGGCTGCGCTTGGCCAGCCCCGCCGTCAGCGGCACCTCGGCGCCGTCAGCGGCGGGCGGCGCGCCCGCAAACGCGAAGGCCACTGGCCGGCCGTTGACTTCCAGTGAACGGGCCAGGATAAAGCCCGGCGCGGCATCCCGCTCCACCGGCGGCTGAACGCGCACCAGGCGCGGCGGCGCATACGGCACCGGGTTCAGGCCCAGCAGTCCGGTCAGATAGTCGCGGGCCTGATCCGCGGCCGGGCGCGGCTGGTGGGTCTGGCCGCCGCCCTCCGGCTGGAAGTGCATTTCCAGCGCGTCCAGGCCCTCAAAGCGCAGCTGGAGCGAACCAATCGCCGTTAAAGCATAAGCTCGGCGCAGACGGATGAGCCGATCCAGCAAGGCCGGATTGGCGGGCTTGAAATGGATCGAATCGCCGTCCGGCTCAAACCCGGATGGCCGGCCGGCGCCGGTGCGGCCCACCAAATGGTACGTGCCCTGGATCACAATAAAAGTCCGCATGCGGCTCCTCAACCCTCCCGCTGATTGGCCACCATGTGGGCCAGGGCTTCCCACCCGCGCAGACGCTGGCGGCCGGCTTCATCCAACTGCCCCAGACGCTCGCGGTGCTGCATGGCGCGGATCCGCCGCCGCACTGCGCGCGGCAGGTTGACGACCTCATTCACCACCAGGCCCGTGGCCGTCTGCCGTTGGTGCGGGCGCTGGACGCGCACTTTCTTCTTGAGCTGGATCCGGAAACCCTCCGCCTCCAGGATCGCGCGGACCCAAGTGAGCAGCGTGCGCGGAGCGGCCGGGCCAGGCTTCGGCCGCCAGCCCGGCGTCGGCCGGCCGGCATGCCGGCGCAGCCGGCGGTTGCGGCCAAAGCTCGGGAAGGAGAGCGTGAGATCGTCCGCGTAGCGCGTGTACGCGCCGTCAAAATATTCGGCCAGCGCCGCCAGCCGCGCATCCAGCTTGCGGCAGACCAGATTGCTGAGCGCCGGCGAGGTCGGCGCGCCCTGCGGCAAGGCGTTTTCATACGTGCAGATGGCGGTGAGGATGCGCGCCGCCTCGGCATCCCAGCCGTGCGCCCGGAAAACCGCTTCCACCCGCGCCGGCGTAATGCTGGGGAAGAAGTTCTCCAAATCCAGGTTGATGACCACGCCCTGGCCGGCGTGCGGGCGGGCGTTGTCCACAATCGAGAGGCCGGGGACAAAGCCGGTGGCGGCGGGATGCGGGCGCAGCGGATTGAGCAGGCGCCGCAAAATGCGGTGCTGCAAGGCTTTCAGCTTCTCGGTGGGCGCGTCTATCACGCGCGTGCCGCCGCGCTTCTTCGGGAGCGTGAAGCTGCGATATTCGTAGCCGCGCGTCCAGGCCGGCCGCTGGTCCAGCCACAGGCGCAGTTCCGCCTCCGGCAGCTGCAGCCAGCGGGCCAGGTCGGCCGGCGAACGCGCGCGGCCCAATGCTTGCTTGATCCAGTTGAAGAGGCTCATACAGAAATAAAAAGGCGCCGGGCCGTTCTGCTGTGCTGAACGCAGTTCAGCTCACTGACTTCAACGGACACCACTGTGCCGGGCCGACGAAACATCGGCCAGGGCCCCGAGGCCCCACCAGAACCAGACCGGTCAAACTCACTGCCGGGCCTGCCCGGCGCCGAGCTGCATTATAGCGCGGCCGCCGGCCGGGGCGGGTATACTTTCCGGCCTATGAGCGCCGCTCTCACCCCCACCCCCGCGCAGCGCGCCACCTTTCAGCACCTGTATTGGGATGTCTTCTGGTTTGGCGTCCTGCAGGGCAGCGCCATCGCCTTTATCTCGGTCTACGCCGCCCGGCTGGGCGCGGGGGCTTTCCAGATTTCGCTGCTGAGCAGCGGGCCGGCCGTGATCAACCTGCTGGCGTCGCTGCCGGCCGGCCACTGGCTGGCCGGGCGCTCGGCCGTGCGCGTGACGTTTCTCACCTCGCTCTGGCAGCGGGCCGGCTACGGGCTGTTGATCCTGCTGCCCTGGATCTTCAGCGGCGCGCAGGCCGCCTGGGCGGTGCCCATCATCATCATCGCCATGGCCGTCCCCGGCACCACGCTGGCCATCGCCTTCAATGCCATGTTTGCGGATGTCGTGCCGCCCGAGTGGCGCGCCCACGTCGTCGGCCGGCGCAACGCGCTGCTCGCCATCAGCTCCACAGTTACGTCGCTGGCCTGCGGGCAATTGCTGGATCGGCTGGATTTTCCCGGCAACTATCAGGGCGTGTTTCTGCTCGGCACCGTGGGGGCGGCCCTGAGCAGTATCTACCTGGGCCGGCTGCGCGCCCCGGCGACCCTGCCCCAGCGCGTGGGCCGGCTGCTGGACGACAACGCCCGGCCGGGGGCCATGCCGCGCCTGGGCGATGCCGTGCGGTCGAGCGTGGGCCTGCGCTTCCTCACCCGCGCCGGCGGGACCGCCCTGCTGCGCCTGGATCTGGTGCGCGGCCCCTTCGGCCCGCTGCTGGGCGCGTATCTGGTCTTCTATATCTTCCAGTACCTGTCCATCCCGCTGATGCCGCTGTTCTGGGTCAACGACCTGAAACTCAGCGACGGCGTGATCAGCATTGGCAATGCCATCTTCTACGGCACGATGCTGGCCGCCTCGCTGGGGCTGCCCCGGCTCACGGCGCGGCTCGGCCATCACCGGGTGCTGGTGGTGGGCGCCCTGCTGTACGGGCTGTACCCGGCCCTGAACGCGCTGGCCCAGGAGGCCGGCCTGTTTTACCTGGCGTCCTTCATCGGCGGCGCGGTATGGGGGGTGGCCAACGGCGGCCTGGTAAACCGGCTGATGGAGCGCGTGCCGGAAGATGACCGGCCGGCGCACATGGCCCTGCATAATCTGGCCCTCAACTTCGGCATCCTGCTGGGCTCGCTGCTGGGGCCGGCGCTGGGGGAGGGGTTCGACCTGCGGACCGCCATTCTCATCAGCGCGGCCCTGCGCGTGGTGGGCGGCCTGCTGCTGGCGCGCTGGGCCTGATGGCCGGCGGCCGGGCCGGGCGTTAAGCTATAATCCGGCGCTGAAATCAACGCCACAGGAGCTGTCTATGCCTTATACCATCGTTCAAGTGCCGGCCGGCGACGCGCAGCGCATCACCATCGCGGACGGCAAACTCAACGTCCCGGATCATCCGATTGTGCCGTTCATCGAGGGGGACGGCACCGGCCCCGATATCTGGCGCGCCTCGGTGCGCGTGCTGGATGCGGCCGTGGCCAAAGCCTATGGCGGGCGGCGCCAAATCGCCTGGATGGAAGTGTACGCCGGCGAGAAAGCCTTTAAGCAGTTCAACACCTGGCTGCCGGATGAGACCGTGGACGCCTTCCGCGAATTCCTGGTGGGCATCAAAGGCCCGCTGACCACGCCCATTGGCGGCGGCATCCGCTCGCTCAACGTGGCCCTGCGCCAGATGCTGGATTTGTACGTGTGTCTGCGCCCGGTGCGCTGGTTTGTGGGCGTGCCCTCGCCCGTCAAGCGCCCGGAAAAAGTGGACATGGTGATCTTCCGCGAGAATACGGAAGACATCTACGCCGGCATCGAGTTTGAACAAGGCTCGGCCGCCAGCCAGAAGTTCCTGGCGTTGTTCAAGGAAGCCTTCCCCAAAGAGTACGGCAAGATCCGCTTCCCGGACAGCACCGGCCTCGGCCTCAAGTCGGTCTCGCGCGAGGGCTCCGAGCGCCTGATCCGTTCGGCCATCGAGTACACCCTCGTCAACAAGCGCAAGAGCCTGACGCTCGTGCACAAGGGCAACATCATGAAGTACACCGAGGGCGCCTTCCGCAACTGGGGCTATGCCCTGGCGGAGCGCGAGTTCGGGGACCAGGTGTACACCTGGGAGCAGTGGGAGCGCACCAAGGCCGCGCAGGGTGAGGCCGCCGCCAACGCCGAGCAGAAAGCCGCGCTGACCGCCGGCCGCATCCTGGTCAAGGACGCCATCGCCGATATCACCCTCCAGCAGGTGCTCACCCGCCCGGACGAGTTTGACGTGATCGCCACCATGAACCTGAACGGCGATTACCTGTCGGACGCGCTGGCCGCGCAGGTGGGCGGCATCGGCATCGCGCCCGGCGGCAATGTCAACTACGTCACCGGCCACGCCGTCTTCGAGGCCACCCATGGCACCGCGCCCAAATACGCCAACCAGGACAAGGTCAACCCCGGTTCGGTGGTGCTCTCCGGTGAAATGATGCTGCGCTATCTGGGCTGGACCGAGGCCGCCGACCTGGTGATCAAGGGCATGGACGGCGCCATCGGCGCCAAGACGGTCACCTATGACTTCGCGCGCCTGATGGACGGCGCGGTCGAGGTCAAATGCAGCGAGTTCGGCGACGCCGTGATCGCTCACATGTAGCGCCGCGCTCCATCTTTCCGCCGCCGAGACACACAGACACAGAGAACGCTTGGGGCTCTGTGTCTTTTTTTCTCCGCGGCGCGAGGTCGCTATGACCCTCCCCGCTCTGGAGCCCAACGGTGAGCTGATCCGCGCCGGCGGCGCCATCATCTGGCGCGCGTTCCTGGCCATGCACCGCGATCTGCGCGCGCTGAACGCCCGCGCCCAGGTGCGGTTTGAGGCCGGCGACTGGGCCGGCCTGCAGGCCGACGCCATCCAATCCCTGGAGGTCCCCGAACGGCACGTGCGCGGCGCGGTGGCGGAACTGCGCCCCCTGCTCCACGAGCGGGCCACCGACCGCGGCCTGTGGGCGGCGCTCAAGCGCGCCTACGCCGGCCTCAGCGAGGCCCAGCCGGCCGAGGAGATCGCCAAAACGTTCTTCACCACCGTCACCCGCCGGCTCTTCGGCACGGTGGGCATGGACCCGGAGATCGAGTTTCGCGGGGCCGAACTGGAAGTCACGGTCGATCTGGACCGGCCGGCCGTGTCCGTGACCTACCAGAGCGACTCCCTGCTGGCGCTGGCGCGCCTCTGCCTCCAGCACCCAAATTTCCGCATCCCGTTTGAGGATCTGGAGCGCGATGCCGCCTGGGCCGCCGGCCTGATCCGGGAGGCGTGGGGGAACGGCACCGTGCCGGCCGTGGACCTGCTCCGGCCGGTCTTTTACCGCAACCAGGGCGCCTATCTGGTCGGCCAGCTGCGCCACGCCGGCCGCACCCTGCCCATGCTCTTCGCCCTGCGCAACGCCGGCGGCCGCGTCGTGGTTGACGCCGTATTGCTGGACGAAGACGAAATCAGCATCGTCTTCAGCTTCACGCGCTCCTACTTCCACGTGGACCTGGAACGGCCGGCCGAGATCGTGCAATTCCTCAGCCGGCTCATGCCGCGCAAGCGCCAGGCCGAGCTGTACATCTCCATCGGCTTTCCCCGCCACGGCAAGACCGAGCTGGTGCGCGAGCTGCTGCGCCACCTGGAATATTCCACCGACCCGTTTGTGCCGGCGCCCGGCGACCGCGGCATGGTGATGATCGTCTTCACCCTGGATTCGTACGACCTGGTCTTCAAAGTAATCCGCGACCAGTTTGCGCCTCCCAAGACCACCACGCGCCAGGATGTGCTGGATAAGTACGCCCTGGTCTTCAAGCACGACCGCGCCGGCCGGCTGGTGGACGCCCAGGAATTCCGTTATCTCGCCCTGCCCCGCGCCCGCTTCGCGCCCGAAGTGCTGGACGAACTGCTCAGCTCAGCGCCCAGCAGTGTGGCCGTCACCGCCGACCGGGTCATCCTCAAGCACTGCTACGCCGAGCGGCGCATGACGCCGCTCAACCTGTACCTGCGCGCGGCCACGCCGGCCGAGGCCCTGGCCGCCGTGCGCGACTTCGGCCAGTCCATCAAAGACCTGGCCGCCACCAATATCTTCCCCGGCGACCTGCTGCTCAAGAACTTCGGCGTCACGCGCCACAAGCGCGTCATCTTCTATGATTACGACGAGCTGACCACCGTCACCGACTGCGTCTTCCGCGATCTGCCCCAGGCGCAGGCCGATGAAGATGACTGGCGCGGCGAGGCCTGGTTTTACGTCGGCGAGAAAGACATCTTCCCGGAGGAGTTCCTGACCTTCCTGGGGCTGTCCGGCGAGCCGCGCGCGGCGTTTCTGGCCGAACACCAGGACTTGCTCACCGCCGATTTCTGGCGCAGAATCCAGACACGGCATCGGGCCGGGGAAGTGCTGGAGATTCTGCCGTACGCCGCGCAGCGGCGCCGGCCCCCGCTCTCAACTCATGGCGCGGCGTAAGCCCGCCCCACTGGATAACCATCATGCCCGCTCACCACACGCTCGTTTTGATCCGCCACGGCCAAAGCACCTGGAACCTGGAAAACCGATTTACTGGCTGGACCGATGTCAGCCTGACCGACCAGGGCCGCGAGGAGGCCGCCACCGGCGGCAAGCTGCTGCGCGAGGCCGGCTACACCTTCGATGTGGCTTTCACCTCCGTGCTCAAGCGCGCCATCCACACCCTGAACCTCGTCCTCGACCAAATGGATTTGGATTGGGTGCCCGTGGTCAAAGGCTGGCAGCTCAACGAGCGCCATTACGGCTCGCTGCAGGGCCTCAACAAGGCTGAGATGGCCGAGAAGTTCGGCGACGCGCAGGTGAAGATCTGGCGCCGCAGCTACGATGTGCCGCCGCCGGCGCTGGAAATGGACGACCCGCGCCATCCGCGCTTTGACCGCCGCTACGCCGGCCTGCCGCCGGCCGAGCTGCCGCGGACAGAATCGCTCAAGCTGACCGTGGACCGCATGCTGCCTTACTGGCACGGCACCATCGCGCCGGTGGTCAAGTCCGGCCAGCGCGTGCTCATTGCCGCGCACGGCAACAGCCTGCGGGCGCTGGTGAAGTACCTGGATAACGTCTCCAACGAAGCCATCGTCGAGCTCAACATCCCCACCGGCGTGCCGCTGGTGTACGAGCTGGATGCCGATCTGAAGCCCATCAGGAGCTTCTACCTGGGCGACCCCGAGGCGGTAGCCAAAGCCGCCGCCGCCGTGGCCGCGCAGGGCCAAGCCAAATAGCTCGCTCACCGGAGGCCTGAACGGCCTCCGGCGCTTTCATGACCAACCCCCTCCCGGCGTTTTCGGAGGTGGCCGGCGAACACGCCGCCATCCAGCGCGCGGCTTGGCCGGCCACGGTGGCATCGCTCAGCGCCGATCTGCGGGCGCTGGGCGTGCAGACCGGGATGACCCTGCTGGTGCATACCTCGCTCAGCGCGCTGGGCTATGTGGTCAGCGGCGCGCCGTCCGTGATCCTGGCCCTGGAGGCGGTGCTGGGCGAGGCCGGCACGCTGGTCATGCCCACGCATTCCGCCGACCTCTCCGACCCGGCCGCGTGGCGGCATCCGCCCGTGCCGGCCGAATGGGTGGCGGCCATCCGCGACCACATGCCGGCCTACGACCCGGACCTGACCCCCACGCGCGGCATGGGCGTGGTGGCCGAGACCTTCCGGAAACAGGCCGGCGTCCGGCGCAGCCAGCACCCCAAGGTCTCGTTCGCGGCCTGGGGCCGGCACGCCGGGCCGATCACGGCCGGCCATCAGCTGGCCTTCAGCCTGGGCGAAGGTTCGCCGCTGGCGCGCCTGTATGAACTCGAGGGCTGGGTGCTGCTGCTGGGGGTTGGCCATGATCACAACACCTCCCTGCATTTGGCCGAACAGCGGGCGGCGCGGCCGGGTGAGCGGGTGGTGCTGGAGGGCAGCCCCGTGCTGCAGGCCGGCCGGCGCGCCTGGGTGACCTATCCCGAACTGGACTGGGATGAAAGCGCCTTTGCCGCGCTCGGCGCGGAGTTTGCGCTGGAGACCGGGCTGGAACGCGCCGGCCGGGTGGCCCTGGCCGCGGCCCGGCTCATGCCCCAACGCGCGCTGGTGGATTTTGGGACGCAGTGGCTGACGCGGCGCCGCGCGGGCGATGCTACAATGACCGTCGACCCACCGCTTGGACAAGAGCCATGAGCACCGACGAAACCCTTCCGCCCCTCCCGGCCCGCCTGCAGAACATTGTCGAAGACTTTGCGCTGTGCGAGGGCAAAGAGAAACTAGAGCTGTTGCTGCAGTTCTCCGAGCAGCTGCCGCCCCTGCCCGAGCGCCTGTCCGCGCACAAAGACCAGATGGAGCCAGTGCCGGAGTGTATGTCGCCGGTCTTCGCGCACGCCGAAGTGGAGGCGGGGCGCTTTCAGTTCTTTCTCGATGTGCCGGCCGAAGCGCCGACGGTGCGCGGCTTTGCGGCGATTCTGAGCCTGGGCCTGGCTGACGCCACCCCCCAGCAGATCCTGGACGTGCCGCTGGTGTTTTATCAGCAGATGGGCTTGCAGACCGTGCTCAGCGGTCAACGCCTCAACGGCATGCGCGCCATCCTGGCGCGTCTCAAGCAGTATGCGCGGCAGGCATTAGCCGGCCAGAGTGGAGGCCCTGCATGACATCCTCGGTGGATCAGCTAACCCTAGTGACCGTCAGCGGCGAGCAGACGGCCGAGTTGGTGCAGACGCTCAACAAATCCGGTTTCTACGTGACCATGGTGGACAGCCGCGGCGGTCTGCTCGACGAGCGCACGTCCACGCTCCTGATCGGCCTGAACCACACCCAGGGGCCGGCGCTGCTCGAGAAACTGCGCAGCGAGTGCCGCACCCGCCGGCGCTTGATCCCGGCCCAGCTGGAGACGCCCCTGGCCTCCGCCCAAACCCTCATGATTGAGGCCGAGACCGGCGGCGCCATCATCTACCTGTTCGACGTCGAACGCTTCGAAACACTTTAACGGGGAGAGCAGCGATGAAACTAATTCTGGCCATTGTCCGCGACCGGGACGACGTCACCGTCATCGGCCAGCTGGTGGCGGGCGGCCACCGCGTGACGCGCGTCGCCAGCACCGGCGGCTTCCTGCGGCGCGGCAACGTCACCCTGCTCATCGGCACCGAAGCCGACCAGGTGCAAGCCGTGATTGACACGATCAAAGAAGCTTGCCCGCCGCCGGACGCCGGCCAGCATCGCGCCACGATCTTCGTCCTCAACGCCGCGCACTTCGAGCAAGTCTGAGCCGGCGGCGCGATGGAGTTTCCCCCGGCGCTGGTGGCCGGGCTGGCCGCCGCCCAAGCGGTGGCCGTCTTGTGCGGGGCCGGCCTGGGCGCCGAGAGCGGCGTCCCCACTTTCCGGGACGCGCAGACCGGGCTGTGGGCACAGTATCGGGCCGAGGATCTGGCCACCCCGGAAGCGTTCCAAAGCGACCCGCAGCTGGTCTGGAGCTGGTATCAATGGCGCCGCCGCCTGGTGGAACAGGCGCAGCCGAATCCCGGCCACCTGGCCCTGGCGCGCTGGGCAACCCGCTTCCCGCGCTTTACCCTCATCACCCAGAATGTGGATGGCCTGCAGCAGCGGGCCGGCAGCCGGCAGGTGATTGAACTGCACGGCAATCTGACGCGCGCCAAGTGCTTTCAGTGCGCGGCCTTGGCCGGCGCCATCCCCGCCACCGACGAGACCGTGCCGCGCTGCGCGCACTGCGGCGGCCTGCTCCGGCCGGATGTGGTTTGGTTTGGAGAAAGTTTGCCGCCGGCGGCGTTGGCGGCCGCGTGGGCGGCGGCTGAAACCGCCGAGGTCTTCTTCGCCATCGGCACGTCCGGGCTGGTAGAGCCGGCCGCCTCTCTGCCGCGCGCGGCCCGTCGCCGCGGCGCCCGCCTCGTAGAGATCAACCCGGAACCCACTCCGCTGAGCGCCCTGGCCCACTGGGTCGTGCGGGCGCCAGCCGGCGCGGCTTTGCCCGCTCTCACGCAATATTTATAGCCGGCGCGCGCCGCCGGCCGATAATAAGCTGATGAGGGAGTAGGGGTCTCCATCCCATGCCAGATATCCTTGTTGGCCGCCAGCCGATCTTTGACCGCTATCAAAACGTGATCGCCTATGAGCTGTTGTACCGCTCGCTGGACCAGAGCGGCGCGCGCGACGGCGATCAGGCCACCATGCAGGTTGTGCTCAACACCTTTGCCAGCATCGGGCTGGAACGGCTGGTGGGCCGGCTGCCCGCGTTTATTAACTTCACCCGCAACTTCTTCACCGGCCACATCCCCATGCCCTTCCCGCCGCAGCAAGTGGTGCTGGAAGTACTGGAGGATATCCCGGTGGATAACGCCCTGAGCCAGGCGCTCACCGGCCTCGCGCACAAGGGCTATGCCATCGCCCTCGACGATGTGACCTCCGCCGCGCAAGTGCGGCCGCTCCTGCGTTTGGCGCGGTTTGTCAAAATCGATCTGCCCGGCGTGGGCCGTTCCCGCCTGGCCGCCCTGGTCGCCGAGCTCAAGCCGTACGGCGTCAAACTGCTGGCCGAAAAGGTGGAGACGCGGGCCGAGCTGGAATATTGCCAGCAGCTGGGGTTCCACTACTTCCAGGGGTATTTTCTGTGCAAGCCCAGCGTGGTGAGCGGGCGCCGGCTGGATTCATCGCGGCTGGTGCTGCTGCGGCTGTTGGCGCAGATTCAAGAGCCGGGCGCGGATTTCCGCCGGCTGGGGCAGCTGGTGGCGCAAGACGTGACCCTGAGCTACAAACTGCTGCGCCTGGTGAATTCCGCCTACTATAGCCGGCGGGATGAGGTCACGTCCATCGAGCAGGCCATCGCCATCATCGGCCTCAACCACCTGCGCGGCTGGCTGACCCTGCTGCAGATGGCGGCCATCGACCGGAAGCCGCCGGAGTTGATCACCATTGCGCTGGTGCGCGCGCGGATGTGCGAGCGGCTGGCGCGCGCCCTCAACCTGGGGACGCCGGAAGTGTTCTTCCTGACCGGACTGCTCTCGGTGCTGGACGCGCTCATGGACATCCCCATGCCCGAAGCCGTGGCCGCGCTGCCGCTGGCCCAGCCCGTCAAGGACGGCCTCTTGGAGCGCCGCGGGCCGGCCGGCCAGGTGCTCAGCCTCGTCATCGCCGGGGAGCAAGGCCAGTGGGAAGCCTGGAGCGGCGTGGCCCTGGACGCCCGCAGCCGCAACGAAATCTTTATCGACTCGATCGCCTGGGCGGAAAGCCTGATGGCGTCCACGCGCGAGACCGCCGGCGCGCCAGCCTAGCCGCCGTCCACGTCCACGCGCGTCTCACGCTCCGCCGGGCACACCACCCGCACCCGCAGCGTCTCCGTCTCCGCCTGGTACTCCCACTCTGTCCACGCCGCCCCGTTCACGCGCACCGCGCGCGGCGCGGCCGCGCGCTGGAAGACCCAGGTCACCCGCCGCGCCGCCGGCCGGCCGGCAAAATCACCGTGGGTCACCGCCATCACCGCGCTGAGCGTCCCGGCCGCCGCGGTCACCGTGGCCGTGGTCGTGGCCGCCTCCCCGCGCTGATAGGCGCGGCTGAGCCCGTCATCGTCGTAGAGCGTCAGGCGCGCGGGATAGGGCGGC